>CAMLFF010000011.1 GCA_946479185.1 uncultured Sphingobium sp. | reverse complement strand
CGCTCATCCCACAATGAGCGGCCATGCCTCCTATTCTATCAGAACGCTGCCGTGAGCGAGAACAGCACTGCAGCATCGCTGCCACGGATCTGGCCTGGCTCGTCCGTGTCAACATATGAGACGCCGAACGTCAGCGACTTGTAGCTGGCAGTCGCGCCAACCGACCAGTCGAACACTTCGCCGTCGCCGCCCGTGAAACCACCGAGGAACGAGTTGCTGTTGGCATAACCAATATGGCCATTCAGTGCGAAAGGCGTGTTGGGAATGGCGATCGATGGATCAGCCTTGAGGTAGATGGAATCGCTGCCGCCAAGTGCGTCCTGCTCCCATGCGTAATAAGCGCCAACCTTCAGACCGACAGGACCGAACGTTGTGGAAAGGGTAACATAAGGCTCGAAGAAGTCCGTTGGCACATAGGTTACCGTATCCTTGGGATACAGATAATAGAGCAGACCAACGTCAACCATGACGCCTGGAGCCAGTTCTTTGGTGTAGCCGCCATAGATATCGATTTCCGCCGTCTCGCCATTGCCTGCGCCATCAACATTCGGGAAATCGACATTGGAGCCCCAAGTGGCAACATAGAAGCCGCTCTCATGGGAGACGGTGATGCCAGCCTGAACCGCTGCGTTCTGACGGGTCTGCGAGAAACCACGGAAGCGATAATCGGAAATGATGCTGGCCGAGCCAGAGATCGTGATGCCGCTGGCGTCTTCGTCCTGCGCGATGGCGGGCGTGGCGGCAGCAAAGAAAGCGAGGGCTGAAAGGCCCAGAATGGACTTACGCATGGGATTCCCCTTAAGAAATAAAGAAATGCGATCGTCCCAACCTGCGGCTTCAAACGATCGCTTCATTATTGAGCCACCTTTTGGTGGTCGAGCGACTTGGTTAGTAGCCGCCTCCAAAATGCTGCCAGATGCTGCGGCGCACAAGATGAAAAATGCGATAGTGTGTCGCAACGCCGCATGCTGTTGCTTCTGTGCAACGGCTGATTGCTGGACCTCACATGGGCCTTCCTGCGGACAGATTATGAAAAGGCGCTCAAAACCGCTCTTTTTAGGGCGCAACGCAGCATTCCCTGCGACGATAGAGTTGGTCGGGAACGATCTGAACGGCGGCGACTTCAGGGCCGGTTATCACCCTCGCCAACTAAATCGCGCCAATGCACAAAGGCCTGATCGAGATCGGCGATCAGGTCATCGGCATCTTCCAGGCCGATATTCAGCCGAATCAATGGACCCCGATCAGCCCCCCACCGTCGCGCCGAACGCAAGCTTGCCGGGTCGACAGGCAAGGCCAAGCTCTCAAACCCGCCCCAGCTATAGCCGATGCCGAACAGGGCGAGGCTGTCGATAAGGGCCGTGCGCGCGGCATCTCCGCCGCCGTGCAATTCAAACGCGAACAGGCCCGTCGCGCCCTGGAAGTCGCGCGCCCATGAATCATGGCCGGGGCAGGATGGCAGCGCCGGGTGAAGCACCGTTGCAACCTCCGCTCTGCCAGCAAGCCAGTGCGCAATTTTCAGCGCGCTCTCGCCCTGACTCTTGAGCCGAACCGCCATCGTGCGCATGCCGCGCAGGATGAGCCAAGCATCGTCTGGGCTTGCCGTCTGCCCGAGCATATGACTGCGCTTTTGCACGGTCGGCCAGAGCGCCTCATTCGCGGTGACGGATCCCATCATGACATCGCTATGGCCGCACAGATATTTTGTGCAGGCCAGGATCGAAATATCCACGCCCAGGCCAAGCGCGGGTAGCAGGAGCGGTGTTGCCCAGGTGTTATCGATGAGGGTGACGATCCCCCGCGCCTGCGCAACGGAGACGATCGCTGGAACATCCTGCACCTCGAAGGTCAGGCTGCCGGGGCTTTCGAGAAAGATCGCGCGCGTGTGACCGTTACACAGCGATGCAATCTCTGCGCCGATCAGCGGATCATAATAATGGGTGATGACGCCAAAATCGTTGAGCAGCCCATCGCACATGGCGCGGGTCGGCCCATAGACAGTATCCACCATCAGCAGTTCATCGCCCGGCTTCAGCACCGCCAGTAGCGCGGCTGCGATGGCGGCCACGCCAGAGGGATAAAGCAGCGTGCCCGCCGCTTCCGGTTCCATCTGCGTGATGGCTTCCGCCAGTGCCCAGCTCGTCGGCGCGCCCCGCCTGCCATAATAGAGGCGATGGGGGTCATTCGCATTGGCGCCGCGCAGATGGGCGACATCCTCATAAAGAATGGTGGAGGCGCGCCATACCGGCGGGTTGACGATGCCGCCCGGTTGACCGGGCATGCCCGTCCATTCCGCGCGCCGTCCCGCCTGCACCAGCCGCGTCGCCGCGCTCAGGGTGCGGGCTTCATCTCCATCCTTCGCGCTCATGCGGGGCCTTTCGCTTTCGGCAGGTCAGGGTCAGCGCCCCATTCGGACCAGCTGCCATCATAGATGGTCACATCATGCTTGCCGAGCAGCGCAGCGCCGAACAGCAGGTTGCAGGCCGTGACACCGCTCCCGCACGACATGATGAGCGGCTTTTCCAGATCCACCCCAGCATCGGTGAAGCTTTTCCGCAGCGCGTCGCCACGCTTCCACTGTCCTTGCGTATCGAGCAGCTGATCCGAGGGCAGATTGACCGAGCCCGGGATATGCCCCTCCGCCATGCCGGGGCGTGGCTCTGGCACGTCTCCCCGGAACCGATCGGCACTGCGCGCATCCGCGACTTGCGCCGCGCAACTAGCGATGTTGGCCAACACATCGGTCTTGCTGGCGATCGCGCTATCATTGCGATGGGCATCGAAGCTGCCGGATCTGGTCTGCCCTTCACCGCTTTCGATCATGCGCCCCTCCGCGCGCCAGCGCGCGAGTCCGCCATCGAGAATGGCAATTTTGGTCGCGCCGAATGTGCGCAGCAGCCACCACGCCCGGCCAGCGCTGGAGAGCGGGCTATTGTCATAGACGATGATGCGATCATCGCGATTAATGCCCAGTTCTGCCATGCGCGCCGCAAATTGTGCCTCCGTCGGCACCGTTGCGGGCCGTGGATCGCTCGGGTCGTTCAGGGTCGCAAGGTCCAGAAACAATGCGCCGGGAATATGTGCCTCAAGATACTCCGCTGCTGCATCGCGTGGCGTGCCAGGCAGAAAGGCGGTGGCATCGAGAATGCGCAGGTCCGGCGCGCCGAACTCGTCGGTGAGCCATTGGGTCGAGATCAAAATGTCCATGCTGTGCGCTTCCTCCGGTTCGGCATCTTGCGCAAGGGGTTCGCGCGGCGATCAAATCATATTAAAGCGGCGGGCATGAGTCTCAAGCATCTCGGCCAGAATAGTGGCCTCCCGCAAAGTCCCGAGGATGCAGTCCTCGATTATGTCCCGAACCCGCGCATGGGGCGGCCCTATCTGGTGCGCTTTACCGCGCCGGAATTCACATCGCTCTGCCCCGTCACCGGGCAGCCGGATTTCGCGCATATCGTGATCGATTATGTGCCGGGCGCCACGATCGTCGAATCCAAATCGCTCAAGCTTTTCCTCGGCAGCTTCCGCAATCATGCCGGCTTCCATGAGGATTGCACCGTGGGCATTGGCGAGCGTCTGTTCAACGAGATGCAGCCGCTCTGGCTGCGCATTGGCGGCTATTGGTATCCGCGTGGCGGCATCCCGATCGACGTGTTCTGGCAATCGGGCGATCCGGTCGCGGGCGTATGGCTGCCCGATCAGGACGTGCCGGGCTATCGCGGTCGGGGTTGATTAGCCGCTGCTCACTTGAGCAGCCCGCCAAGCACCCCGCGCACCAGACGACCAATCAGCCCGCCACCGCTGCTGCTTTTGCGGCTCGATCCGCCGAGAATCGCTTTCCCAATTTCATTGGCCACCTGACGCCCGACAGATGAGGCGGCAGAGCGGGTCGCTGATTGGATCGCGCGATCGACGGCGCTCGGCTTGGCTGCCTCGCGCGCATCAGCCTTCGCCTGCGCCTCTCGTTGCTTGGCTTCGAGTGCCGCCTGTGTTGCAGCAGCTTTGTCCGCCTCCGTTTTCGCCTTGGCCGCCGCTGCGGCAGCGATGGCCGCGTCCTGCCGCGCCGCAAGCAGTTCATGGGCCGATTCGCGGTCGATCTCCTGATCATATTTGCCATCGCAGGGCGAAATCGACTGGATAATCGCCCGCTCCTTTGGCTCCAGCACGCCCAGCCGCGAGCGTGGCGGCGCGATCAAGGTGCGCTGCACGATGGATGGCGATCCATCTTCCTGCAGCAGCGAGACGAGCGCTTCGCCCACCTTCAGTTCGGTGATCGCCGTCTCGACATCCAGCTCTGGATTGATTCGGAACGTCTCCGCCGCCGCCTTGATCGCCCGCTGATCGCGCGGCGTGAAAGCGCGCAGGGCATGCTGCACCCGGTTGCCAAGCTGGCCCGCGACCGTCTCTGGAACATCGATAGGATTCTGCGTGATGAAATAAACACCCACGCCCTTGGAGCGAATAAGCCTCACCACCTGCTCAATCTTGTCGATCAAGGCCTTGGGCGCATCATCGAACAGCAGATGCGCTTCATCGAAGAAGAAAACGAGCACCGGCTTATCCGGATCACCAATCTCAGGCAGCGTCTCGAACAATTCGGAGAGCAGCCAGAGCAGGAAGGTGGCGTAGAGCTTGGGACTCTGCATCAGTCGGTTGGCGGAAAGGATATTGATGTAGCCGCGACCCTTCTCATCGGTGCGGATGAAGTCGTGAATGTCGAGCGCAGGCTCGCCGAAAAATTTGTCGCCGCCCTGCGATTCCATCTGCAGTAGCTGCCGCTGAATGGCGCCGACGCTCGCCTTAGTTACATTGCCATAGCGCGCGCTGAGCATGTCAGCATTCTCAGCGCAATAAGTGAGCATGGATTGCAGATCTTCGAGGTTGAGGAGCAGCAGCCCCTCCTCATCCGCATAGCGAAAGGCGATGTTGAGCACGCCTTCCTGCGTTTCGTTCAAATCCATCAGCCGCGCGAGCAGCAGCGGCCCCATCTCGGAGATGGTCGTGCGAACCGGGTGCCCCTGCTCGCCATACAAATCCCAGAAGATCGCCGGATTATCCGAAAAGGCATAGTCGGTGAGGCCGATTTCCTGCGCCCGCGCGATCAGCTTGTCCGCATTTTTTGCGGTCGGTGATCCGGCCATTGCAATGCCGGAGAGGTCGCCCTTCACATCGGAAAGGAACACCGGCACGCCGCGCGCGGAAAAGCTCTCAGCCAAGCCCTGCAGAGTGACGGTTTTGCCCGTACCGGTTGCGCCCGCAATCAGCCCGTGGCGATTGGCGCGGCGCAGGACGAGGCCTTGCGGCTGGCCATTGCCCATGCCGATGAAAATCGTGGCTTCGTCGGTCATGTGCGCGCTCTCCTGAAGGTGGCGCCAAACTAGCCCCACAGCCCGAACAAGAAAAGGGGCGCAGTCGCCCGCGCCCCTCTCGAAATCACATCTGCATTGAGCCTTACTGGCCGCGCAGGCGCACCGGAACGAAGGTTGCTGGCGTTCCGCGACGCAAGACCTGCAGTAGCACAGCGCTGCGTCCACCGGTCTTGGCCGCCTGCGCTGCTTTGCCGAGATCGGCATCGCTCAGAACCGGCTGGCCATTGGCCATCATCACCACATCGCCACGACGCAGGCCCTTTTGGCCAGCATCGGTCGACGGATCGACCGCCGAGATGACAACGCCCTTGGTATCAACCGGAATGCCCAACTGGCGCGCGATAATCGACGTCAGCGGCTGCACCGCAATGCCGAGCAATTGCTGCGACGCCTGCTTGGTGCTCTGCGCATCCTGATCGGAGAAATCATCCTGCGGAGGCTGGGTGAAATTCGCCAGATCTTCTTCGGCTGGACGCTCCGCAATCGTCGCGCGCACCGTCATGGTCTTGCCGCCGCGCATCAGTTCGATCGGCACCGTCGTCCCGACGGGCAGGCCGCCAACGATGAAGGACAATGTCTCGTCCGGTGTCACTTCGCGGCCATTGATCTTCACGATCACGTCGCCTGATTTGATGCCAGCCTTGTCCGCTGCCTTGCCGGGCTCAACGCCCTGCACGAACTCGCCCCGGTTCTTCGCGAGGCCCAGCGAATCCGCCATATCCTCGGAGAGCTGGCTGATCTGAATGCCCAGATAGCCGCGCTGCACGCTCTCGCCCTTACGCAACGTTTCGATGATCGAAACCGCCTGCTCGGAGGGGATTGCAAAGCCGATGCCGACATTGCCGCCGGTGGGCGACAGGATCTGGCTGTTGATGCCGATCACATTGCCGTTCATGTCGAACATCGGCCCGCCGCTATTGCCCTGATTGATCGAGGCGTCGGTCTGGATGAAGCGCTCGGATCCACCGGTATTGCGATGAAGGGCCGAGATGATGCCCGCCGTCACAGTGCTGCCGATGCCGAAGGGGTTGCCGATGGCGATCACCCAGTCACCCACGCGGGCTGCGGTGGAATCACCGAACTTCACGAAAGGCAGCGGCTTGGGCGCCACGATCTTGAGCACCGCAAGGTCGGACCGTGGATCGGTGCCAACAAGCTTTGCCTCATATTCGGTGCGGTCAGGCAGGGTCACGGTGATCGTATCCACCGTCGCGCCGCGCGCGCCGGGTGCGACGACGTGATTGTTCGTCACCACATAGCCGTCAGCCGAAATGATGAAGCCTGAGCCAAGCGACTGGGCCTGGCGTGTCTGCGGCTGATCGCCCTGGCCGAACAGGCTGCCAAAGGGCGTGCCCGCAAAGGGGTTCTGTACCTGAACGCGCTGCTTGGTCGAGATGTTGACCACGGCTGGCTGCAGCCGCTGCGCCATATCGGCAAAACTCATTGGCGCGCCACGCGGAGCGGCGGCTGCCATATTCTCATTCTGCGCTGTCTGGGCGCCCACGCTTGTGGAATTGGATGTCAGGGCAAGCGTGGTGCCGCCGAGAAGCAGGGCTGCTGTGATGGCATATGCGTATCGCACTAAAAACCTTCCTCTTCTCTGTCATCGTCAAGATGACCGTGCGGGGTTCAGCCAGAAATCGACTGAAACACCCGCGCCGGACATGGAATCTACCGGATTAACCGGCATTGAATGGTCTTGGATAAAGACCATCCGCTTTAACGCCTGGCTCCACATAGGAACCGTTCATTACAATCTCAACGGCCTCGGAACTGACGCAGATAATCATTGTCTGCCGAGAGGATCGCACTGGTTTCGCCTTTGGCATCGTCAGCGAAAGTCGTGCGGTAAGACTGCATGGCGCGATAGAAATCGTAGAATTGCGGATCTTTGCCAAAGCTTGCCGCATAGGTTTTGGATGCCGTCGCATCCGCTTCTGCACGGATGATCTGCGCGCGCTTGGCGCCTTCCGCCCGGATCGTCAGCGCTTCCTGCTCGCGCGCCGTGCGCATCCGCTGGAAGGCACTCTGCAACGGCGTGCCGTCGGGCAGATCAGCGCGCATGATGCGCACATCGATAATCTCGGCACCATATTGCGCAGCCACGCGGTTGAGGCTGCGGCGGATATTGTCCATCACCTCAGTGCGCTCAGGGCTGAGCAACAGCGTGAATTGACGGCGACCAAGCTCATTGCGCAAGGCCGAGCCGAGGATCGGACGCAACGCATCGACAACGCGCTCTTCGCTGCCCGCCGAGATGAACATGCGCCGTGGATCAGTGATGCGATAGCGGGCGAAGGCGTCGACCTGCAGGCGCAACTGATCGGTCGATAGCACTTGCTGGCGCTCCATCGCAACAGACTGCACGCGCTTGTCGATCCAGACGACCTGATCGATGAACGGAATGCGCAGCTTCACGCCAGCGCCGGTGGTGCCGAAATCTTCGTTGGGCTTGTACGCATTATAGATGCGCACAGGCTCACCGAAGCGCAGCACCACGGCTTGCCGTGTCTCAGGGACGATGGAGACCGTGCTGCCGATCAGGACCAGCAATACCGTCGCCACGATGGCGAGCAGGATGGGGTTTTTCATCGAGAGGTTCATTGTACGGCTCCCTGCGCGGTTTGCGCCGCGGCTTCAACGCTCGCCGAAGGGCGCGCGCGGATAGCCGGGAGCGGCAGATAAGGCGTCACGCCATTGGCCTCGATGATCGTCTTGTTCACGCCCGAGAGCACCTTTTCCATCGTCTCATAATACATACGCTGGCGGGTAACTTCCGGCGCGAGGCGATACTCCTCATAGACCTTGTCGAACGCCTGCGCTTCACCCTGAGATGATGCGGCAAGCTGCTGCGAATAGGCGCGCGCCTGATTGAGATAGGTCTCGGCTGCCTGCTGCGCCGCGCTCACTTCCTTGAAGGCGTCGTTCACGGCTTCCGGCGGATCGGCCTGCTTGATGGCGACGCCCTGAATGCGGACGCCTGCGCCATAGCTATCGAGAATGCTCTGCATCCGCTCCTGCACCTGGCTCTCGATGGCGTTACGACCAGCGCCGAGTGCATCGGTGAGCGAGACGGTCGCCACGACAGCACGCATTGCGGATTCAGAGACCGCCGCGATCGTTTCGTCAGGATTGGCGATTTGGAAGAGATATTGCTTGGGGTCGCGGATGTTCCAGCGCACCGAATAACCAAGGTTGATGATATTCTGGTCGCCGGTCAGCACCAGCTTTTGAGATTCATCACCAGCTGAACCGAGATCGACCGTGCGAATTTCTTCAACGTCCAGCACTGTCACGCTCTCGAGCGGCGCAGGCAGGCTCCAGTTGATGCCGGGGCCAACCGTGCGGCTATAGCTGCCAAGCTGCGAGACGATGCCGCGCTCCTGCGGGCCGATGCGGTGAATGCTGGTCGTCACGACCCAGATCAGCAGCGCGCCGCCTAGCAGATAGGGCCAGAGCGTGCGGCCATTGCCGGGCATACGCGTGCCGCCATTACCGCCGCCGGGTCCGCCGAAACTATCCCGCATCCGGCGAAACATTTCATCGACAGCACTTGGTCCGCGACCGGCCTGATTGCTGCCTTGCGTATCGCCACGTGGTGGGGGTGCCCACGGATTACGGGGGCCGGAACCGCCCTTTCCTGTGGCTGAATCCTCATCCCGAGTGCCCCAGGGGCCGCCTTCGCTCATCGCCGAGGTCTCGCCGGGGCGTTGCGTCATGTCTCTATCCATAACCTGTCTATAAGAGCGCTTCCCAAGGAAATACAGGGTAGTGCCAGCATTATTCGGAGCTTGAGTCACAAATTTTCGCGTCCTTGAGGGTGTTTTGCGGCGTTTGGATGCGCGATGAGTAGATTAAGGGCGGCCCGTTGACTGATTCCCAAAGCGCGCGGCTTGCTCTAGAGCGCTCTCATGAGTGACGGATCGAAAGAGGCCGACAAGGCCATTGATGAGGCGCTGGCCAATCGGATCAGCGAATTGGCGCAAGGTCGGGCAAGCGGCCTGCGCATGAAAGAGAATGTGCTGAGCCTTGTGCTGGATGTCGGCGGACTTGATCCGGCGCAGCGGGAGGCGATGGCCGCGAGCATCGTGTCCGAGGGCATTGCGCAGCCAGGCATCGAGGATGTGCGCGTGGCGATGACGGCGGAGCGCTCTACGCGGCCGCTCATCATTGCGGTCGGCTCGGGCAAGGGCGGCGTCGGCAAATCCACGCTGGCCGTGAATCTCGCGGTTGCGCTCAAGCGGCTGGGCAGGCGCGTGGGCATGGTCGATGCGGATATTTATGGCCCATCCCTGCCGCGCCTGCTGGCGAGCGAAAATGTGAAGCCGGAGGCGGAAGGCAAGCGGCTCATTCCGGTGCAAAATGCGCAAGGCATTCCGATGTTGTCGATGGGCCATCTCGCGAAGGCGGGGCAGGCGATCGCGTGGCGCGGGCCGATGGCGGGCAATGCGCTCGGCCAATTGCTGGATGCCGACTGGAGTGGGATCGATCTGCTGATCGTCGATCTGCCGCCAGGCACCGGCGATGTGCAATTGACGATGGTGCAGCGCTACAAGCCAGCAGGCGCCGTCATCATTTCCACTCCGCAGGACCTTGCGCTCATCGATGCGACCCGCGCGATCAGCTTTTTCGATCAGGCCAAGGTGCCGGTCATCGGCATGGTCGAGAATATGGCGGGCTATGTCTGCCCGCATTGCGGCGAAGTGTCGGATCCCTTCGGCTCCGGCGGTGCGGAAGCCAATGCGGCGCAGGCTGGCATGGCCTTTCTTGGGCGCGTGCCGCTCGATATCGCCGTTCGAACAGCGTCGGATGCCGGAACGCCGCCTGCCGCCGATGATGGCATTGTTGGCCAGCCCTTCCGCCAGATTGCGCAGCGCGTCTCCGATTGGCTCGATGAACAGCGCGCTGGAGCCAGCTTTGGCTGAACGCGGCAAGGGCGCCAAAGGGGAAAGACGCGGCCTGCCGCAGATCAGCCGCCGCGCCCTGCTTACTGGCGCTGCTGCTGGCGGCGGTCTTGCGGTCGCATGGGCGCTATGGCCACGCGACTATGCTCAGCGGGCTGATACGATTGAGAGTGAGACGGGCTTCGGCGCGTTCCTCAAGATCGATCGCAGCGGTCAGGTGATCGTCATCGTGCCGCAGGCCGAGCTTGGCCAGGGCGTCTTCACGATGTTCGCGCAAATCGTTGCGGATGAACTGGGCGCGGATTGGCGCACGGTAGCAGTGCAACCTGCGCCTCCAGGGCCGCTCTATGCTAACCGGCTGCTGGTGCGCGAATGGTTCGCTGGTCCCGTAACGCGCACTTTCGGCAGCGTGAGCAATGCCGCACTCGATGAATATGCACGTCGCTCGAACCTCATGCTGACGGGCGGGTCCACCTCGATCCCCAATTTCTTCGATGATCTCAAAAAGGCTGGGGCCACAGCGCGCGTGCTGCTGTGCATGGCGGCGGCGGCGCGCTGGGATGTGTCGCCGGAAAGCTGCGACATTGTTGGCGGCATCGTGTCGGACGGCAAAAACAAGGCCCGCATCGGCGCGCTGGCGCAGGAAGCGGCGGGCTTCAAGCTGCCGGCTGTATTGCCCTACCGTCCGGCAAGTCGCGATGATGCGCTGATCGGCAGTGACGCGCCGCGGTTGGATATCCCGGCCAAGATCGACGGCTCAGCCAATTATGCGGCGGATATCCGTCTGCCGGACATGGTCTATGCCTCGATCCGGCAGGGCCCTGTCAACGCCGCCAGCATTGAGTCCATGAATGAGGAAGCGGCGCGCAAAGTGCCGGGCATGATCGGCATCGTGCAGCATGGCGGTTGGGTGGCCGTGACGGCGCGCAACTGGTGGGCCGCCAATCAGGCACTCAATCGGCTCGATCCGGTGTTCAGGCTTGCCGGGCCGGAACTGGACGACGCGGCCATTGATGCTGCGTTGGAGGCTGCTTTCGAGAGCGGCGACGGCGCGCGTTATTTCAACCGGGGCGATCTTTTACCGGTATTCGAGAATGCGCGGGTGGTGCGTGCGGATTACAGCGTCGCGCCCGCCCTCCACCTTGCATTGGAACCAATGGCCGCGACCGCCCGCGTGCGCCCCGGCGATGTTGAAGTCTGGATGCCGACGCAAGCGCCGACCTTGGCGCGCAAGGCTGTGGCGACGGCGCTTGGGATCTCCGAGAATGAGGTGACGATTTACCCGCTGTTCGCAGGCGGCTCCTTTGGGCTCAAGATGGAAGTCGATGCAGGCGTTCAGGCCGCGATCCTATCCCGCGAGGCCAAGGCGCCCGTGCAACTCATGTGGTCCCGCTCAGAAGACATCATCCGCGATTGCCCGCGCCCGCCCGCCAAGGCGCGGATGTTTGCAAAGCTGGGTCGCGGTGGTCTGATCGAGGGCTGGTCCGCCAAGCTCGCCGCGCCCGCAGCGCTGGCGCAAGTCTGGGGGCGTGTGGCCGAGAGGCAGACCCGTCCGCAGGCCTTGTCAGACAATGCAACGCGCACCGATGAGCTGACCGTTTCCGGCATGGATATGCCCTATGCCATCCCCAATTTCGCGGTCGATCATTTCCCAGTCGATATCGCGCTCCCCGCCGGGCGGTGGCGCAGCAATGCCGATAGTTATGGCTGCTTCTTCTCCGAGAGCTTCATTGATGAGCTGGCGTTCGTCTCCGGCGTCGAGCCACTCTCGTTCCGTATTCAATTGCTCGGCAATCAGCCCCGGCTCGCTCAGTGCCTCACCGCCGTCGCCGCCTTGGGCGGCTGGCAGGGCGGCATCCCCGGCAGCGGACAGGGCCTTGCCTGCCATCGGATGCGCGGTGGCTACATCGCCGTGCTCGTCGAGGCAGGATTTGCCCAAGGGCGTATCGTTGCGAAAAAGATCAGCGCCGTCGTTGACATCGGCAAGCCGGTGAACCCTACCATTGCGCGCCAGCAGATCGAGGGGGGCCTCATCTTCGGCCTGGCAATGGCGATGGGCGGTGCCCCAAATTATAGCGGCTCCTTGCCCCAAACGATGCGCCTGCGCGATTATGGTCTGCCGCGCCTTGCCGATGTGGGCGAGGTGTCCGTGGAGTTTCTGGAAAGCGCTGGCGACACAGTCGGCTTTAGTGAATTGGGCGTTCCGGCTGTCGCTCCGGCGCTGGCCAGTGCGCTCGCAACAATCAGTGGCAAGCGCTACCGTCGCCTGCCGATCACCGGGAACGACACATGAAGATTTCGTCCGTTACGCCCGGCAAAGTGGCCGTTCTGCTCGTCAATCTCGGCACGCCCGATGCGCCAACGCCCGCAGCGGTGAAGCGCTATCTTGGCGAATTTCTGTCCGATCCGCGCGTGGTGGAAATCCCGCAACTGATCTGGCAGCCCATCTTGCGCGGCGTCGTGCTCACGACCCGCCCGCGCAAGTCCGCCCACGCTTACAAGCTGGTGTGGACGGCGGAAGGATCGCCGCTTGCCGTCAACACGCGCGATACGGCGCGCGCCCTGCAGGCCGCATGGGGCGAAGGAATCACTGTGGATTGGGCCATGCGCTATGGTTCTCCGTCGATTGACTCGCGGTTCAAGGCGCTCAAGGAGAGTGGGCATGAGCGCATTCTCATCGCGCCGCTCTATCCGCAATATTGCGCGGCGACGACCGCGACGGTGATGGACAAGCTGGGCCAGGTGCTCGAGAAAATGCGCTGGCAACCAGCCATCCGCACCCTGCCGCCCTATTATAATGATGCGGCCTATATCGAGACGCTGCGCGCCCGCACGCTCGCACAAGTCGCCGCGCTGCCGTTCAAGCCAGAGCGGATCGTTGCAAGCTTCCACGGGATGCCGGTGCGCACGCGCGATTTGGGCGATCCCTATCAAAGCCAGTGCCTGGAAACCGCGCGCCTGCTGAGCGAGGCGCTGGGGCGTGAGGTCATAGTGACGTTCCAATCCCGCTTCGGCCCGGCCAAGTGGCTGGAGCCCGCGACAGACACGGTGCTGGAAGAGCTGGGTGCGCAGGGTGTGAACTCGGTCGCGGTGTTCACGCCGGGCTTTTCCTCCGATTGCCTCGAAACGCTGGAAGAAATTGCGATGCGCGGCAAGGAGAGCTTTGTCGAAGCAGGTGGTCAGGACTTTGCCTTTTTGCCCTGTTTAAACGCGGAGGCTGACGCTATTGCTATGTACAGCCACCTGCTCGGTCGGGAACTGTCGGGCTGGGTGGAAACGCCGTCAGGGGACGGTTCAATAGTTTGACGGCCTAATCAGGAGAGAGTGCATGAGCAGAGTTGCGATCGTCACCGGTGGTACACGGGGCATTGGCGAAGCGATCAGCCTTGCCTTGCGCGATATGGGCTATGTGGTTGCGGCCAACTATGCGGGCAATACCGAGCGCGCCAAGGCTTTCACCGAGTCAACTGGCATCCAGTCCTATGCATGGGATGTGGGCGATCATGAAGCTTGCATCGCTGGCTGCGAGCAAGTCGCGGCCGATCTTGGCCCAGTCGATATCGTCGTAAACAATGCCGGTATTACGCGTGATGGCGTGCTCATGAAGATGACGTTCGAGGATTGGAACGAAGTCATGCGCATCAACCTCGGTGGCTGTTTCAACATGGCGAAGGCCACCTTCCCCGGCATGCGCGAGCGCGGTTGGGGTCGGATCGTCAATATCGGCTCGATCAATGGTCAGGCTGGCCAATATGGTCAGGTGAATTATGCGGCGGCCAAGTCCGGTATTCATGGCTTCACTAAGGCGCTGGCGCAGGAAGGCGCTAAGGCTGGCGTCACCGTAAACGCCATCGCGCCGGGCTATATCGATACGGATATGGTCGCTGCCGTGCCTGCTCAGGTGCTTGAGAAGATCGTCGCGCGTATCCCCGTTGGCCGCCTCGGTCAGGCGAGCGAGATTGCGCGTGGCGTTGCCTTCCTGTGCAGCGAGGAAGCTGGCTTCGTCACCGGATCGACCCTGTCGCTCAACGGCGGCCAGCACATGTATTGATGCAGGCGGTGGAGCAATCCGCTTTGCTCTACGCCGGGCCGGTCAAGCGCAGCATGACCATTGCCGGACATACGACGTCGATCAGTCTTGAGCCTCTCTTTTGGCGCGCGCTGGAAGAGAGTGCTGCCCGCGCGGGGCTACCGCTGAGCGCGCTAGTTGCGCGGATCGATGCAGCGCGCATCATGGTGGATGATCCGCCCAATCTGGCGAGCGCTGTGCGCTGCTGGATACTCGCTGCAGCGCTGGACGGCGGGCAGGACTCCCCGCCGCCGTCCGCTGGATTTGACGTCAGCTCAACAGGCTGCGCGTCAGATCCTTGAGGTCCGCCTCAGGCCGGGCGCCATAGTGACCGATGACTTCGGCAGCGGCGATTGCGCCCAACTCCAGACAAAGCGACGGCGCCTTGCCCCGTACATAGCCAGCCAGGAAGCCCGCAGCGAAGAGATCGCCCGCGCCAGTGGTATCGATGACTCGCTCAACCGGCGCAGCGCTGACTTCATGCCGCATGCCATCCTGAATCGCGATCGCGCCCTTTTCGCTGCGTGTGACCACGAGCGTCGGCAATTTGGGCGCGAAGGTCGCAATCGCCGCTTCGCAATCCTGCGTCTGCGCGAGCGAGCAGATTTCATTCTCGTTCGAGAAGAGAATGTCGATCAGCCCTTCCTCGATCAGATTGACGAAGTCGTCACGATGCCGCTCGATGACGAATGTATCGGAGAGCGTGAAGGCCACTTTGCGGCCTGCACTGCGCGCGGCATCGATTGCATTGCGCATCGCTGCACGGGGCTGCTCAGGATCCCACAAATAGCCTTCGAGATACAGGATGCGCGCCGAGCGGATCATGTCCAGATCGAGCGCGCTGGCGGGCAGGAACTGCGAGGCGCCGAGGAATGTGTTCATCGTGCGCTGCGCGTCTGGCGTCACCATGATGAGGCATCGCGCGGTGGGCGGCCCATCGCCACCCAGCGCCGTCTCATAACGGATGCCGAGCGCGCGAATATCATGGGCGAAAATGCGACCAAGCTGATCGTCCGCAACCTGACCGATGAAACCGCATTTGCTGCCTAGCGCGGCGAGACCAGCAAGCGTGTTGGCGGCAGAACCACCCGAAATCTCAAGGCCGGTGCCCATGTCGAGATAGAGCTGCTCGGCCTGCTCCGCATCGATCAACTGCATGCCGCCCTTGGTGAGGGCATGGCTGGCGATGAAGGCGTCATCTTCCTGCGAGATCACATCGACAATGGCATTGCCGATGGCGACAACGTCGAGAATTGGGTCAGACAAGATTTCGTCCCTTCCTGAGTGGGGCTGCGCTGCGCGCGAGATAGATTGCGCCGTCCTTATCGGCGCGCATCTCTGCGAGCAAGCATGGGACCAACGGCTTGCCAGATCATTCGATCCACCGCTTGACCGCGCAGGAGTGGCGCGCGACACCAGCCTAATGTTGCTCACCGCCCTGATGCGCGCATTGCCGCAGATCATGCTGCCCGGCATTCGTGCCGTTCTCTGGCGTACTCTGGGGCTGACGCTGTTCATCTTCGCATTGCTCGGCGTTGCGCTCTGGTTCGGATTACACCTGCTCTTCGCCCGAATCGGTTGGCTTCAGGGCGAGGGTTTCGCGGGCGCAGCCTTGGCGGTGATCCTGGTCCTGGTCTCCAGCTGGCTGCTCTTTCGGACGGTCTCCATCGCCATCGTCGGCCTTTATGCGGACCGTATCGTCATCGCCGTCGAGGCGCAGGATTATCCTGATCGCCACGCCATGGGCCGCGCCGTCCCCGTGCTGGAGGGCGCGCGGGTCGCATTCCGGTCCGTGCGCCGCGCCATCGGCTGGAACCTCCTCGCGCTGCCCCTCTATGTGATTCTCGTGGTGACCGGCATTGGCGCGCCTCTGCTGTTCCTCACGCTCAACGCCTATCTGCTCGGTCTGGATCTTGCCGAGTTGATCGAAGGCCGCCATCCGCACGCGCCGCGCTTCACAGCAGTCGCGCGCTGGCAGATCGGCTTCGCTTCAGCCCTGCTCTTCCTGCTACCCATCGTGAATCTGTTGGCGCCGGTGTGGAGCGTGGCTATGGCGACGCACATGTTCCATCGTCGCAAGATCAATTCCTAGATGCGCCGCTTTTTCGCGCTGCCGCTCATGCTTTTCCTTGGCGCCTGCGGTGCGAGCGTCGTGCCAAATGGCAGTCGACCTGCGCCCGCAGCGGGCTTCACCCCCGCCACGCGAGCGCTGCCCAACGGCCTGATCGGCGCCGATGCGCGCGGTTTGCAGCGCATGTTCGGTCAGCCCCGGCTCGACATTCGCGATCCCGCCGTCCGCAAACTGCAGTTCGCCAATCAACGCTGCGTGCTGGATACCTATCTCTACGCGCCTAGCACGAATCGCGAGCCAGTCGTCACCCATGCCGATGCGCGGACACTGGCCGGGGAAGATATGGACTGGAACGCTTGCGCCCGCTTGCTGCGGGCTCGCTAAGGACCTCGATTGACTTCGCGGGCTGTCGATAACAGCCTACAGGCATGTTCGAGCATCACAGCCGATCCAGCGTCCGCCCTCATGGGGGACAGCTTCTCTCGGGACTTTAGCCCCGGGGCCAGTGCGTGCGCCCTGGCTGCCGGGGCCTCATCATCTTTGACGTCGCCGCCCACTGAGAGCGGCGCTTCCCGCATTTGAGAAAGCCTGAACATGACCAACATTCATGCCGCCAGCCGGCCACCCATAATGATGAGCGAAAGCGACGCCGACCGCCTGACCAATCTCGCGATCAGCGTTGAGGATCGTTTTCCCCAGGTCAGCGACTTATTGTTGGGCGAGATTTCCCGCGCGGTGGTGCAGCCTGCTGATCGAGTGAGCGGCGATGTCGTCACGATGATGTCGAGCGTCGACTTTGTTGATGAAGAGAGTGGCGCGGCCCGCTCTGTCCAACTCGTCTACCCGGGCGAAGCCGATATTGCGGAGGGGAAGATCTCCATCCTCACTCTGATTGGCGCAGGCCTTATTGGCTTGCGGGCTGGGCAATCAATCGATTGGCCGGATCGCAGCGGCAAGGTGCATAAGCTGCGGATCGAGGCAGTCAGGCAAAGCTGAACGCTGCCTCAGGGGGCCTTGGGCGAGGCAGCAGTAGCAGGTGTCGCCGCGCGGCATCGGTAGAGCAGCCGCTCATTGGGTTGTGAGGGCAGGCTCGCCTGGATGTCGGCCTGCACCTTGGCGAGCTCGGCAAGGCGCGCGGGGTCAATGGTGCAGCCAGCCCATGTGATCGCGGCGCGCGCCGTCCTCGCGCGTTCCGCAGTCTCGGCATTCACCTGATAATTGTCCGACCGGTAGCGGCCAGTCGCAGGATCGAAGCGGCGCACAGAGACTGACGCGTCGTCAGCTGGCACGAAGGTGCGGCTCCAGCTTCCCTGATTGTTGACGAACTGGGTCTGGCCATTCACGCAACCTTGGTACGACCAGTTGAACACGGGGCTCTGCGTATCGGATGTCGTAACACGGCTGAGCGAGGGGTCGATCTCGCAGACGAGGCGCCCGCTCAACGGCGCAGCGGCTCCGGCCTCCGCCATGTTCGCGCTATTGTCGCTATCCTGCGGCAGTTGCGCATCCTCGCTGTCAAAGCCCGGGCGCAAAGCGAAAGCGATGACGGCGGCAAGCAGCAGCACGCCTGCGGCTCCGCCAAGTTGCCGTGCCTTGCGCAGATTGCCCTTGGACTGGCCCAGCACGGCAGCGCCGCCGGTGAGAGCGGCGAAGACAAGCAGGAGTGCCGCCAGCGCCATCATATTTTCGCGCTTGGCGATCACCGCTTGCTGGGATTGCTCGCGCGCTTGCAGCTGACGTTCGCGCCGGGCAATGGCCGCCTCGTCGGCGCGGCGCGTGGCCTCGATGCGAGCCTGCTCATCCGCAGCGAATTGCGCAGCCTCAATGTCCGCCATCGAGCGGCAGGGTTCGCTCGAACGGCGGACCTGCACGCCAGCCTGTCGCAGAAAGCTCGCAATTTCACGGTTTGAGACGGCAAAACCATATTCGGCGTCGCTGCCTTCGGAGAGCGAGCCGAAGCTGTTCAGCCCGATCACGCGACCGCAATCATCCACCAACGGCCCGCCGCTATTGCCCGAGGCGAGCGGCGCGGTGTGCAGCACGGTCTCAAACTGTCGCGATGCCCGGCCTGCCGAGACGGTGCCCGATGTCCGCACGGCGCTCATCGGCTTGATAATATCCTCGATGCTCATGCCCTGTGCGCGATCGACCGAGCCGGGGTAACCAATGGCGGTTACCCGCGCGCCATCTTCAGGCGTTCCGGAGAGAAATGTCGCGATAGGAGGGCTACCGCCATCCATGGAAAGCAGCGCCAGATCATTGCCCGGCGAAAAAGCGATGATCTTGCCTCCAAAGCTGCGCGATCCCTCAGCCGGAATGATGCCGATGACGATGTTCGGCTCCGTGCGCGCCAGTTCAACGACATGGGCGTTGGTCAAAACCCGGCCCGGCGCGATTACGACGCCGCTGCCATGTCCCACGAAATAGGCATTCTCGCCATCGGTTGCGACCAGCGCCACGCGCACGACACTGCGGGAGGCAGCCGCAATATCCTGCACGTCCGCGCGCGCCGGCGCGGTGAAAGCCAGCAAAATGGCAGCGAGCGTGAGGAGCGTCGCGGTGAAACGCGCGAACAGTCCGTTTTCAGCTTGGTTCATGCAGAGCGTCATAACCGCGAGATGGATTGATCGACAGGGAAATTCGCATGATGGTGGGTTTGAGCGCAAGCTTTGGGAAGCGTTGCGCACGCTGAGCTGGCAAGGTCCGCGCTGATCATGCACCGGATCGACCCCAGGTGCGCGAGGATGCTGACGTCATGACCATGTTGAAGGCCGATCTGAGCGAAGACGCTGCATTTGCAGCCTTCGCCGCGCGCGACCGGCGCATGGATGGGCAGTTCGTCATCGGGGTGAAGAGCACAGGCATTTATTGCAAGCCGAGCTGCCCTGCGCGCAGGCCTCTGCGCGAAAATATAATGCTGTTCGCTGATGCTACCGCTGCTCTGGATGCGGGCTACCGCCCTTGCCTGCGGTGCCGCCCGGATGAGGTGGGGCGGGATCGTCAGGCCGTTGCCAAGGCCTTGCGCATCATTGAGGAGAGCGATGACCGGCCTGTGCTGGCGGATCTTGCCGCAGCAGTCGGCTATGCGCCGCATCATTTCCAACGACTCTTTACGCGTGAAGTCGGCATATCGCCTTCCGCCTATGCCCGGCAGTTGCGCGTAACCAAGCTCGTCGAAGCTCTGGACGGCCCAGAAAGGATCACCGATGCGATTTACGATGCTGGCTACCAAAGCCCTGCTCGCGCCTATGCCGATGCGCGCAGTCATATCGGCATGACGCCTTCGGCCTGGCGCAATGGCGGCGCGGACACGGTCATCCATTATGCCGTCGTCCCAACCTCCCTTGGCGCGCTGCTGGTCGCAGCAACGGCAAAGGGCTTGTGCCGCATCAGCTTCGATGAAGATGTGGCGGCGTTGCATGCCCGCTTCCCGCATGCCGAGATTGCGCCGGGCGATAGCGACTTTACTGCGCTCGTGGATCAGGTTGTTGCGCTGGTCGACCATCCGTCCCGCGCCGCTCATTTGCCGATGGACGTGGTAGGCACTGCCTTTCAGCAGGCGGTGTGGGCGGCTCTGCGTGACATTCCGGCTGGCGAAACGCGCACCTACAAGCAGATCGCAGCGGCGATCGGCAGGCCATCAGCCGTGCGCGCGACGGGAACGGCGTGCGGCGACAATGGGCTGGCCGTGCTCATTCCGTGCCACAGAGTCCTGCGCAGCGATGGTGGCCTTGGGGGATATGCTTATGGTCTGCAGCGGAAAGAAGCACTGCTGGCGCGCGAGAAGGGGGCTGGCAAGTAATGGTGCAGCATGCCTAAAAACCATTTATCCCGCCTCATTTAAAGTGATGAAAACAGGTCAGAATTAGTCAAAGACAGGCAGTAATAGCGAATGGCAACTGGGCGCTGTATTGAAACGCGCCGCCGTAAACGCATTTTTAGCGAGCAACCGCTCGATGAGGTTGCGAGTTTCATTCCTTGCTATGAAACAACTTAACAACCCCCATCGCGCAGCACTGACGGCGATTGCAGCCGTCCTGGTGCTTGGATCCACCCCTGCGCTTGCGCAGCAATTGCCAGCGGGCAGTGACGCGGGCGCGCAAGCCCCGGTTACAGCGGCACCCGCCGTACCCGCCGCCGCGCCGGAAATCGTCATTCCGAGCGCACAGAGCGCCCCAGCTCCATTGGTCAGCACGAATAATGGCGTAACGCCGATAACGGTCGCTCCACCGGTTGCTCAACCACCCCCAACGGTTTCCGCTGCGCCAATTATCGCTGAAAAATCGGCGCCGACGCCGCAGGTTGCTGAAGAAAACCCAGCACCACGTGCTGCTTCTGCAGCGCCTGTTGAACGAGCAACGCCAACAGTTGCTGCCCGCGCGCCAACGCCGCAGGCCGCGCCAACCACAGCCCCCGCTCAGGCAGCAACCGAGCCCATGCCTGGCATCGCTCCGTCCGAGTTGATGGCTATGGAACAGGGTGAGGCTGCCGCTACGGTGCCGCTCGTGGAGCAGGCCCCGGCTGCCACTGCTGATGATAGCAATATGTTGGCGATCGTCGGCGGCACAGGTGCGGTTCTGCTCCTCGGTGGCGCGGCTTACGCTCTGAGCCGTCGTCGTAAGATCGTCAGTCAGGACGCTGTGACGGCGAGCTATGAGCCACAATCGGCTCGTGTGACGGATGCCTCCATCAGCCCAGCAGCGCGCGAAGGCGTGATGCCAGTCGCAACGATGGCTGTGCCAGTGCAGCCGATGGTTCGAAGCAGCGAAACGACGCCAATGGTTGGTGGCGATCTGGAGGCCATTGCAGCGGCTGCTCCAACAGCTGCCAATCCATTCCTCACCCGTCGCAACCGACTGCGCCGCGCGCATTTCCTCCTGCATCGGGAACAGGGCGCCAACACCGCCTCGATCCATGAGGCCGCAAAGGCGCCGGAGGTCGCGACGACCAATCAGTCGCAATCGCAGCGCTCGGCTCAGCCGGTTTACAGCTTTGGAAAGGCGCCGGTCACATATCGCCCGGCAGGTTGGAAGCCTTCAACCACCTGAAGCTGATCGTGTGAATACTGCCAATGAGAAGAGCACCCCTGAACGACATAGCGCTGGTCAGGGGTGTTTTCATACGAAGCTATAGGGGTCGACATCCACGCTCACCCGCGTGCTGCTCTTCCAGTCGATCGTGGCGAGCCAGCTTCTGATGATCGCCTGCAACTCAACCGATCGCCGTGCGTGGACAAGCAGCCGATAACGGTGCCGCCCGCGCAATACCGCCAGCGGTGCTTCGGCAGGGCCGTAGACATCCAGCCCATCCTGTCGTGGCGCTGCTTTGCCGATCCGATGTGCGGTTTCCCGCGCCAATGTCGCATCGGTATCGCTGATGATGATCGCCGCAAATCGCCCGAATGGCGGGGCATGGGCTGCTTTGCGACCTGCTGTCTCGGCCTCGAAAAACGCGGCTTCATTGCCATCCAGCAAGGCGCGGATCACCGGCGCATCGGGGGCGTGGGTCTGGATGAACACCCGGCCGGGCTTCTCGCCGCGCCCCGCGCGCCCGGATACCTGCATGATCTGCTGGAAGGTTCGCTCTGCCGCACGCAGGTCGCCGCCATCGAGCCCAAGGTCCGCATCGATGACGCCAACCAGCGTAAGCTCCGGGAAATGATAGCCCTTGGTCACAAGCTGCGTGCCAATGATGATGTCGACCGCGCCACCTGCAACATCGCGCACAAAGGCTGCCGCGCGCGCGGGTGACCAGAGCGTATCCGACGTCACGATAGCCGTGCGCGCCTGCGGGAACAGCGCCTTCACCTCATCGGCAATCCGCTCCACACCGGGGCCGCAAGCGACCAGCGCATCGCCCTCATGGCAGGAGGGGCAAGTGTCTGGCGTCGGCACGGCATGGCCGCAATGGTGGCAGGCCAGCCGCCGCGTGAGGCGATGCTCCACCATCCACGCCGAGCAATTGGGGCATTGGAAGCGATAGCCACAATGCCTGCACAGGGTTAGCGGCGCATAGCCGCGTCGGTTGAGGAACAGCAGCGACTGCTCGCCGCGCTCCAGCGTTTCCGCCATCGCCTTGACCAAAGGCGGCGCAATCCAGCGGCCACGCTCTGGCGGGTTATGCGTGAGATCAATGCCGATAATCTCGGGCAGCTCCGCGCCACCATAGCGCGAAGGTAGCTTGATCTCCTGATAGCGCCCCAGCGCAACCTGATGGCGCGTCTCAATGGCAGGCGTTGCGGAGGCCAGCACCACGGGGCATTGCTCGAACAGGCCGCGCATCACCGCAACATCGCGAGCATGGTAGCGAACGCCCTCTTCCTGCTTGAAGCTGGTTTCATGAGCCTCATCCACGATGATGAGGCCAAGTCTGGCGTAAGGCAGGAACAGCGCCGACCGCGCGCCGACGACCACGCGGGCCTCCCCACTCGCAATCGCGCGCCACGCCCTGCGCCGGTCTGATTGTTTGAGCCCGGAGTGCCAGGCAACCGGCGTGCAGCCAAAGCGCGCCTTGAAGCGATCGAGAAACGGCTCGGTGAGCGCAATCTCCGGCAACAGCACAAGCGCCTGACGGCGATCGCGAAGGGCCTGTGCGATGGCCTCGAAATAGACTTCCGTCTTGCCCGAGCCCGTGACGCCATCCAGCA
>CAMLFF010000010.1 GCA_946479185.1 uncultured Sphingobium sp. | reverse complement strand
GATCGACGTCACCGACCGCGAAGAGGCCCTCGAGACCGTCGCGATCAGCCGGACGCCACGCGCCTTGGCCTGCTCTGGCGTCTCGGTCTGCTCGGCAATGGCAACCCGGTGCCCCGCCCTGATGAGTCGCGCCAGATAGCCATCCGCGCTGTGAACTGGCACGCCGCACATTGGAATCGGCTCGCCTTGATGCTCGCCGCGTGTCGTCAGGGCGATATCGAGAACGGCAGCAGCGATCTTCGCATCATCGAAGAACAGCTCGAAGAAATCACCCATGCGATAGAAGAGCAGATCGCCTCCCGCATCACCCTTAAGTGCAAGATACTGCGCCATCATTGGCGTTGGGCCATTGCTGTTTTTTGCGCTGGTGCGGGCTGTGCTGGGTTGAGTGCTGGTCACGGGCGCAGCGTTAGCAGGCAGAGGGCTCCGCGAAAAGCGGGGCGCGTGAAAGGCGACTTATGTGCGAACTAATCCGCATGGCCTCTTGTGAAACTGGTTCGAATATCGCTAGGGCTGCGGCGATCTGAAGGAAAATTGCATGACCGATAAAGCCGCCATTGAATTCTCCGAGCGCGAAGCGCTTCTGTTCCATTCCGCCGGGCGGCCGGGCAAAATCGAGATCATCGCGTCCAAGCCGATGGCGACCCAGCGCGATCTCGCGCTCGCTTATTCGCCCGGTGTCGCGGTGCCGGTGCAGGCCATCGCGGATGATCCATCCAAGGCTTATGATTATACCGCCAAGGGCAATCTGGTCGCTGTCATCTCCAATGGCACCGCGATCCTCGGCATGGGAAATCTGGGCGCGCTCGCCTCAAAGCCGGTGATGGAAGGCAAGGCCGTGCTCTTCAAGCGTTTCGCCGATGTCGACGCGATCGACATTGAGCTGGATACCGAAGATCCAGAGGCCTTCATCAATGCCGTTGCGCTGATGGAGCCAAGTTTTGGCGGCATCAACCTTGAGGATATCAAGGCGCCCGAATGCTTCATGATCGAAGCGGCGCTCAAGGAGCGCATGAACATCCCGGTGATGCATGACGATCAGCATGGCACCGCGATCATCTGCGCGGCTGGCCTCATCAATGCATGCTATCTGACCGGGCGTGAAATTCGCGATCTCAAGGTCGTCGTGAATGGCGCGGGCGCAGCAGCGATTGCCTGCACCGAGCTCATCAAGGCGATGGGTGTGCCGCATGACAATGTGATCATGTGCGATCGTGAAGGCGTGATCTATCAGGGTCGCACGACGGGCATGGACCAGTTCAAATCCGCCCATGCGGCGAAGACTGATGCACGCTCGCTGCATGACGCGCTCAAGGGCGCGGACATCTTCATCGGTCTTTCCGCCAAGGATGCGCTCAAGGCTGAGTGGATCACCGAGATGCGCGACAAGCCGATCATCTTCGCGATGGCGAACCCCGATCCGGAAATCCTGCCGCCGCTGGCAAAGGCTGCGCGTCCCGATGCGATCATCGCCACGGGCCGGTCGGATTATCCCAATCAGGTCAATAACGTCCTCGGCTTCCCCTTCATCTTCCGCGGTGCGCTGGATGTGCGGGCGACGGCGATCAATGAGGCGATGAAGATCGCCGCCGCGCAGGCCATCGCCGCGCTGGCACGTGAGCAGGTGCCCGAGGAAGTGGCGCTGGCCTATGGCACCAAGCACAGCTTTGGCGCCGATTACATCATTCCCGCGCCGTTCGATCCGCGCTTGATGGAAGTGGTGCCCGCCGCCGTTGCGCAGGCCGCGATGGAGTCCGGTGTTGCCCAGCATCATATCGAGGATATGGACGCCTATCGCCAGTCGCTGCGCGCCCGGCTTAACCCGACCACCTCCGTGCTGGCGCTCGCCTATGAAGGTGCAAAAGCCTCGCCCAAGCGCGTTGTGTTTGCCGAAGCGGAAGAGGAAGTGGTGCTGCGCGCCGCAATCCAGTTCCGCGATGGCGGCTATGGCATTCCGGTGCTGGTCGGTCGGCAGGATGTGTATGATCGCCTGCGCGAGATGGGCGTGCGTGAGCCCGAGAGCTTCGAGCTTTACAACAGCGTCAATTCCCCGCTCGTCCCCCAGATGGTGGACATGCTTTATGAGCGCCTGCAGCGTCGCGGCTATCTGCGCCGCGATTGCGAGCGGATGGTCAATCGAGATCGCAACATCTTCGGCGCGCTACTGCTCAAGATGGGCGAGGCGGACGCCATGATCACCGGCGTGACGCGCACCTATTCGCAAACGATGCGGGAGCTGCGCCGGGTGATCGACCCTGCCCCGAATCGCACCTGCTTTGGCATGCACATCCTCGTGGGCCGCAGCCATACGGTTTTCATGGCCGATACCACGGTCAATGAGCGCCCCAATGCGCAGGAACTGGCGGACATTGCCGATGGCGCTGCCGCTCTTGCTCGCCGCATGGGGCATGAGCCGCGCGTGGCCTTCCTCTCTTACTCAACGTTCGGCAATCCACATGGCAATTGGCTGGACAGTTTGCGCGAAGCTGTCGCCATTCTCGATCAGCGTGGCGTTGATTTCGAATATGAAGGCGAGATGGCGCCAGACGTTGCGCTCAATCCGCGCGTGATGGCGAACTATCCGTTCAGCCGCCTCTCCGGTCCCGCCAATGTGCTGATCATGCCGGGCCTGCAATCGGCGAACCTCTCGGCCAAGCTGTTGCGCGAATTGGGTGGCGATTCGGTCATTGGCCCGGTGTTGCTCGGCATGGGCCAGCAGGTTCAGGTTGCCACGATGGCGTCCACGGCTTCTGAGCTGGTGACGCTGGCGGTTCTCGCGGCGGGTGGCATCGCGAGCTAAGAGCAGTCCTTCAATCCTCCCCGCACGCGGGGAGGTGGCAGCGCGAAGTGGTGATGGTGGGGGATTGCGCGCAAGCTCGATCTTGCCGACCCCCTCCACCGCCTTCGGCGGTCCCCCTCCCCGCGAGCGGGGAGGAATTTAAGACGCTCGGCCCCTAAAGGCAGCGCTCGAACGTCTGCGTACGACCTTTGATCGATCCATCGCGCAGCAGCACGGTGCCATCGCGGCAAGTCTTGCCGTCCTTCTCCACGGCATCGCCCACCACGACCAGGCCGTGATAGGTCCCGGCCTGCCAGTTCTGTGGCTCACCACTTCGCAGCGCGAGACCCACTGCGTTATCGACGCTGGGGATCAGCAGATAATTGCCTGAACTCACGATCGCCTCGTCAGGCGAGGCGATTGCCGCGCTCTTCTCTTCGGCGGGTTTGGGCGTGATGGTCACGCCTTGCGCGATTTGAGCTTTGGCGCGGGGCGCGGGCGCGGCCAGCGGAGCGGGTTTGCGCTCTTCGATCACGGCGCTCAGGAAAGCGGGGGGTTGCTCGGTTGGGATGGTGGTTTGTGGGGCGGAGGTCGTCGCGGCGTTCGAGGGCTTGATCTGGCTCACGTCCACAATCGCGGCGGATACGGTTTCGCCACTCGCAAGCGGGCCGTGGCTCGACCAGAGCCAGCCAGCCAAGGCGATGGTCAGCGCCGTCGTGCAGCCAACGCCGACAATGAGCATCAAGCGACGGCCAAAGCTCTCGCTCTGCGCGGCGCGACTCGGCTGGCGCGTTTCAGCCTGAAGCTGTTCGCTCGCCCGATCGAAACCGACCTCAAGAGATCCCACGGCAAAGCGCCAGCGGCTTCTCTTCGCGCTATAACGCCCGACTGGCGCCTGCTCGGCAAAAATATCCGGGCGCCGGAAGGGCTGCAAATCGCCAATATGTTGCATCACCACTCTCCCGCACTGTGACGATTTGAAGGCAATGCGATGGTGAATGCAAGTGAAACCATGTTGGCCCTAGGGTAACATGGCTTGTAACCTCTGGATCGCTAAAATCAGCCCAGCTGCTATTAAGGCTGCGTGCCGCCCGGCCCACTGCCCGCGCCGCCGCCCATGCCACCAGCGCCGACCGCGCCGATATTGCCGAAGACTTCATCCAGCAGGCTGCGCTTGCGGCCCAGCGTCTCGGTCTTGTCCCCGGTGGGTGAGAGGCGCGCCACCTGATCCAGCGTCGCGTTGCGATCGATCGTTGCCACATTGCCCGCAGCATCGAACTGCACGGTCACGAGTAGCTGGCTGGTCGGGCGTGGCGATGAGAAGGCGAGCGAGCGCGTATCGCGCGACACATAATACCAGCGCTCAGGGCCGAACTGCGAAACGAAGGTGGGGCGCCCAAGCGATCCCTCAACCGACGCCTTATTGTCAACGCCGGGCAGCACAGAGCTGACGATCAGGTCATCGACCAGAAAGCCCTGATGCGCACGAATGCGCGTGCAGCCGCCAGCGAGCAGAAGCACTGCCGCCGCGCCTACGACCAGAAAAGGCCGCCTCAAGCCACGCTGCATCGTCATCTCCTGCCAAAAGCCCGTTCAAAAATCTGTCGTGTCACGTCACACGCCCATTGCATTGCCAGCCGCCGCAATCAATATGCAAGTGCTTGGCGAGGTCATTGGGCGTCGCAACCAGCCATTTCCTGTGCCGCTATAAAGCTGAACCGAGCATGAGTGTTTTATCGTCCCTTTTCAGCCGCAAGGGTGCCCGCGCGGACGACAATGCCGCGCTGAAGCCGCTTTATGCTGCGGTCATCGCACAAGCGCGCGCAGAACATTGGTATCTTGAGGGTGGCGTCCCCGATACGCTCGATGGCCGGTTCGACATGATCGCAGCCATGCTTTCGCTGGTGATGATGCGGATGGAAGCGCTGGACGCTGTCGCAGAATCAGCATGGCTCACTGAGCTTTTCATCGATGATATGGATGGGCAGGTCCGCCAGATCGGCTTTGGCGACATCGTTGTCGGCAAGCAGATTGGCCGCATGATCGGCGCGCTGGGCGGGCGACTCGGGGCCTATCGCGCGGGGCTATCCGGTGAGGCCTCCTTGGCAGATGCGCTGGTGCGCAATCTCTACCGTGGGGAGGCGCCCGCCGCCGATGAGCTTGCCTATACGGAGGCGCAGATTCGCGCTCTCGCTGCGCATATTGATGGCCTGTCGCACGATGCGCTACTGGCCGGGCAACTGCGCGGCTGAGCCATGACCAGCGCAGCACCTGAATTTTCTCGCATTATCGGCCTGCACGAATGGGGCGATGGCACACGCGAGCGCAGCATCGCCGCCACGCCGGAGGAATGCGCAGCGCTGGCCCGCCGCTTTGGCCTGCGCGCACTCTCACGGCTGGAAGCGCGTGCGCATGGCGTGCCGGATGCCTCCGGCTGCAGGGTCACAGGCACGCTCATCGCAGATCTGGTGCAGGCCTGCGTCGCGACCGATGAAGACGTGCCTGCCCATCTCGAAACGCCGTTCGAAGTGCGGTTTGTGCGCGGCTATGAGTCGGGCGATACCGATGAAGAAGGCGTCGAGCTCAACGATGAGGATTGCGACGTTCTCCCGCTGGAGGAAGATCGCATCGACCTTGGCGAGACCGTTGCGCAGACGATGGCGGTGAACCTCGACCCCTATCCCCGCCTGCCCGATGCGGACAAGATATTGCGCGAACTTGGCGTACTCTCCGAGGAGGATGCCGGGCCATTTGCAGCGCTGAAGGCGCTCAAATTGGGCAAGGGGTCGTCCGCAAACTAAGCTGTGTGATCGCTCATCGAGTTGGGTAGAATTTCAGCACGCCTGCAATTGTCGAGCGTCCGGTGTCGGATGGATAGGCAATTCCATCATTCACGATCACTTCGGCAAAATCGAATGGGCTGATCCCATTGAGACAGGCGACATTCACGCCATATTCTTGTGGGTTGGAGCGGCGCTGATGGTGGGTGTAAATGCCGCACGTCGCGCAGAAATAATGCTTCGCCGTGCCGGTGTTGAATTGATAGCAGCGCAGCGACTCATCGCCGGACAAAAGCTGCAAGTCATCGATGTGGGCAGCGACAGCTACGGCGCCGCGCATCCGGCAATAAGAGCAAGTGCAACGCCGCGCGGATCGCAGTCCATCCTTCAGGCGGACATGAAAGCGCACCGTGCCGCAGTGGCAGGCGCCGTCGATGGATGTGATATCGAGATCCAATACGCTCTCCCTCATCGCGCCGAGCGCCCGGCCCTGCTAAGCCGGTGTCCTCGCGAAGGCGGGGACCCAGTCGACCTATCGGCGCGAGCCGCTCGGCGACCCCGTGAACGAAGACGCAGCCACGCGTCTCAATTGCGTCAAGCTAAGCCAACCGCCTAGCCGCATCAAGTCGCCGCACGCATCATTTGTTCCCCTTCCGTTCGAGCGACGCGCGTGGCATAAGGCGCATATGACCGAGGGTCCCGACGAGCATCGCAAAATCATCCATGTCGATATGGATGCCTTTTACGCGTCCGTCGAACAGCGCGATAATCCGGACTTGCGCGGGCTGCCGCTGGCCGTGGGTGGTGGCGGGCCGCGCGGCGTCGTCGCGGCGGCGAGCTATGAGGCGCGGGTTTTTGGCGTGCGCTCGGCCATGCCGGGCGGCAAGGCGCGGCGGCTGTGCCCGGAGCTGATCTTCGTGCCGCCAAGGTTCGAAGCGTACCGCACCGTGTCCCAGCAAATCCGCGCCATCTTCGAGCGCTTCACCGATATCGTGCAGCCGCTCTCGCTCGATGAAGCCTATCTCGATGTGACCCGCAACAAGCTCGGCATCGTCTCGGCGACTTATGTGGCGCAGGAAATTCGCCGGCTGATTCGCGAGGAAACCGGGCTGACTGCCTCGGCTGGCGTCTCCTGCAACAAGCTCATCGCCAAGCTCGCATCGGACCAGAACAAGCCAGATGGTCTGTGCGTTGTGCGCCCGGCAGATGCCGAGGCGTTTATGGCGGAAATGCCTGTCTCGCGCATTCATGGGGTGGGGCCTGTCACCGCGCAGCGCATGGCGAAGCTTGGCATCCATAAGGGGAGCGATCTCAAGGAATGGACCTTGCCAGCGCTCCAGCGCCACTTCGGCAAGGCGGCGGGCTTCTACTTCGGCGCCGCCAGAGGCCTGGACGACCGCCCTGTGCGCGAGCGCGAATCGCGCAAGTCGATCAGCGTGGAGGATACGTTCGCCACGGATATCGGCGCAGAGGAGCAGTTGGTGGCCGAGCTTGAGAAGATCGCCGCGCGCCTGTGGACGCGGGTGCTGGCGGCACAAGCCTTTGGCCGCACGGTCACGCTCAAGATCAAGCTTGGCGATTTCCGCATTCTCACGCGTTCGCGCTCGCTGCCAGCGCCGCCAGTCGATGCGGCGGACGTCTGCGCGATTGGCGCGCAATTGCTGCGCGCGGAATTGCCGCTGCCGGTGGGTGCAAGGCTGCTGGGCCTCGGCCTCTCCAATCTCGTCGAGGCGGAAGATGAGGATGAGGACGACCAGCCTGTGCAGTTCAAGCTGGCATTCGGTTGAGCGCGGCTATGCTCTTAGAGCGACGGCCCCTGCACGGCGCTGCTGCGCGGCGCTTTGCGTCCTGCCGTCAGCACATCGATCATGCCGCCAACCGGCGCGCCAGACTTTGCGTAATCAAGCGCAGACATCCCCGCGAGCGTATCGCGCCGGTCTGGGTCGGCGCCGAACGCCATCAGCAGCCGCACCATCTCGATATCACGCAATTGCACGGCGCGGATCAGCGGGGTCTCACCGCTATTGTTGGTCTGATTGGGATTGGCTTTGTTGGCGAGCAGCATTTGCATGCCCTCGGGGAAGCGGCGCTCGGTGGCGAGCATCAGGGGCGAGCGGCCATTGTTGTCGGTCAGGTCCGCGCGTGCACCGCGCCCCAGCAAATAGCTGGTCATCGTCGGATCGCGGCGCGCAATGACGATCATCAGTGCGGTCTCGCCGGTCGAGCGATCCTTGGTGTTGATCGGCGTCACACCCGGCTGCTCAAGAGCCTCGACAATCTTGTTGTTCTCGGATTTGCGGACGGCTTCCAGGAAGCGGTAGCTATCGGAGAATTGCGCCATTGCGGGCGCCGTGATGCTTGCCGCAAACAGAGCCAGGCCCGCGAGCGCGAGGTGCCGCGCCGCATGCAGTCCGCTGAATGTCCGCCGATCATATGTCACGAGTCTATCCCCCTGTGCGCTGCTGGCTCTAGCTGTTGCGCTTGTTCCGATAGCAGGGCATGGCTGGCCATGTCATGAATAAAGCCTGTAAAAAATTCTTCATCCTTTGCACGGGCTTGCTGCTCGCAGCGTGCCAGCCCGGCCAGAGCGATAATGCCGCGCTGCCTGCGGAAGGCAATCTCGTTGGCGCGCGGATCGGCGGCGATTTCACGCTGACCGACCAGAATGGCAAGACTGTGCGCTGGGCAGATTTTGCGGGCAAATATCGCATCGTCTATTTCGGCTACACCTATTGCCCGGATGTGTGCCCGCTCGATCTCAATCGCATCATGGCGGGCTATCGTCTGCTGGAGAAAAGCGCCCCGGAAACGGCGGCGAAGATTCAGCCGATCTTCATCACGGTCGATCCGCAGCGCGATACGCCAGCGGTGATCAAGACCTATGTGGCGGCCTTCCACCCCAAACTCATCGGACTCACCGGCACGCCGGAGCAGATCGAGGCGGTGAAGAAGGCGTTCGTCGTCGTTGCGGGCAAAGAGGGCGATGAGAAGGCGACGCAGGATTATCTCGTCAACCACACGCGCACGCCGTTCCTCTTCGGGCCGGATGGCAAGCCGATCGCGCTCGTGCCGGTCGATGATCTCGGCAATCCCGATCAGGCCTCCGCGCAGGCGGTGCGCGATTTCCTCGAGCAATATGTACGATGAATTTTTGGGAACAACCGCTCGCCTCGCTTGACCGTGCGCAATGGGAAGCCTTGTGCGATGGCTGCGGCAAATGCTGCCTGCACAAGGTGGAGGATGAGGAAACGGGGCGCATCTACGCCACCAATGTCGCTTGCCGCCTGCTGGATCGCGAGACCGCCCAGTGCAGCAATTATCGCCAGCGCCGTGCCTTTGTGCCGGATTGCTTGCGGCTGACCTTGGGCAAGCTCGATGAGATTGCCTGGCTGCCGCAGACCTGCGCCTATCGCCTGCGGGCCGATGGCCAGCCACTGCCGGACTGGCATTATCTCATCTCGGGTGATCGCGAGACGGTTCACCGCGAGGGTCACAGCGTGCGCGGTTGGACAATCTCCGAGACGCTGGCCGGCGATCTGGAAAATCACATTGTCGAACGCCCGCTCTGAGCACAGCCTGACGCTGGCGGATGGCGCGGCGATCGCGCTCATCGTGCAGCGTCATGGCAGCGCGCGGCGCATGAAGCTGCGCTTTGATGGCATCGGCGATCGCGCCTTGCTCACCATCCCCGCCCGCGCATCGCTGCGTCACGCGCTCGATTGGGTGCGCGAGCAATCCGGCTGGGTCGAGGGGCAGCGCAATCAGATGGGCAGCCTCGTGGCGCTGGAGCATGGCGTGCAGGTGCCTGTTGAGGGCGAGCCGCTGCTGATCGTTGGGACGGGCAGGCCGGGGCGGATGGTTCAGGTTGAAGATGGGCAATTGCTCGTCGGCGGCCCAGATGATCATGTGGGGGCGCGGGTGCTACGCTGGCTCAAGGTGCAGGCGAAAGCCGTGCTGGCGCGTGAGACGATCGATCTTGCCGCGCGCCATAACCTTCCGCTGGGTGCCGTTTCCATCGGCGATCCGCGCTCGCGCTGGGGCAGTTGCTCGGCGCAGGGCGATATCCGCTATAGCTGGCGGCTCATCCTTGCGCCGCCGCATGTGCGCATCGCCACGGTTGCGCACGAGGTCGCGCATTTGCGGCACATGCACCACGGCCCGGATTTTCATGCGCTCGTCCGTGCTATCTCGCCCGTGGACCCGGATCCGGCGCGTGCATGGCTGCGCAGTGATGGGCGCGGGCTGCATCGCTACACGGCTTAAGGCGCGCATAAAAAACCGCCCCGGCGCTCGCCGAGGCGGTTCAATCATTTCACGCTCAGTCCCGAAAAATCAGAACTTCCCGCGCACCGTCACGCCGAAGGTGCGTGGCTCGGCGAGATAGGCCGAGAAGAGCTGGTTGCTCATCGTGCCAAAGCGCCCAAGCTGCGCGGTCGATTGGTTGTTCGGGCTGGAGCTTTGCAGCGGGCTGTTGAACGCCACCTGCGTATAATCGCTCTGGAACAGGTTCTGCGCCCATAGCTCGATCGCCCAAGCCTGATTTGGCCCACGCAGACCGATGCGGGCATTGGTGATCAGATAGCCGTCCTGCTCCTTCTCGGGGTAGAGGTCCGATCCGGTGTTATAGTCGCCGGTCATGCGCGTATCGACATAGACGAGACCGGAGAGGCCGCTGCTGCCAAGCTCTGGCGTCCAGGCGATGCTGGCCGTCGTCACCCAACGCGGGGCGTTGCTGTTATCCTGCCCTTCGAGCAGGAATAGCGCGGGATCGAGCGGTGTCGCGCCATCCTTGCTGCCGACCAGAAGGTCCGCAAAATGGGCCTTGGCGTAAGTCAGCCCAGCGGTTGCTCGCAGCGATGGCACCGGGGAGACATAGGCCTCCAGCTCGATACCCTGGCTGACGAGGCCCGGCTTCGTCTCGGCACAGGTGCCATTGGCCGCCTTTGCGCTCTGGCAGCCGTTGATGTTCTGCACGACAAAGCTGGTGCCGTTGAAGGTGTTGAGCTGGAAGTTGGTGAACTCCTGACGGAACGCCGCAGCATTCACGCCCCAATGGCGCCTGCTCAGCTTCACGCCGACCTCGAAGGCATCCACCGTCTCTGCGCCAAAACCAAGCGATGCCGCATCGGCATTTGTGCGGGGGCGGAAATAAGTGATTGGCGAGATGCTAGGCGATACGCCGGTATTGCCCAGCTCGAAGCGATCGAGATTATAGCCGCCTGCCTTATAGCCGCGCGAATAGCCGCCATAGACCATCAGGTCGTTGGTCACTTGGTAGGAAAGCACGGCGGTGCCGGAGAACTGGCCCTCACTGTAGCGATCCTGCAGATCGAGGCTGTTCAACCCCGTGCTGGAATTGCCAAGGCAGGCCAGCGTGAGGATGCCGCCGGCCAACGCCGCTGCCGAACCCAGTTGGGCAGTGCTGGCCAGAGTTGGCAGGCTGGAGGCCTGAAGCGCTGCGCAGGTTGCGTTGTTATTGTTGAGATCAGCGGTGAAGCGCTTGCTCTCATGGGTGTAGCGCAGGCCCAGGGTCAGCTCGAGCTTATCGGTAATGTGCACGATATTATGCGTGAACAGCGCCCAATTCTCGCTCTTCTGGAAGTAGCGCGTGTCCGTATCGCCCGCGCCTGATGGCAGGTTGGCGAGTGCCGTCAGGCCAGCACCAAGTCCACCCGAGATGAGGCCTGCCTGCGTTCCGCCAACGGCAGGCGTCAAAGCGGCATTGATGCTGCCTTGCGTCGCCGCGATTAGATTGCCGACGTCGGGCGTCAAGGCATTGCCGTCGATCGCCCGACCGCACAGGCTCAGCTGCGCAGGCGAGAGATTGCTCGTGCTACCAGCGCCCGCCATCAGGCGGCAGGCGGCAAAGCGGCCATAATCCTGCCCGAAGCGGATATTGTCGCGCAGGGTCAGCTTCTCATTGGCGTAATAGCCGCCGACGAGCCAATCAAGCATCCCGCCAAAGGCCGAGCCTTGCACGCGCAATTCCTGCGTGAAGGTGCGGAACTGGCGGAAGGTGTTGGGGTCACGATAGAGGAGATCGGCCGTCGCATAATCATAATCGCCATAATCGGCGGATTTATAATCGCGATAGGCTGTGATGCTTGTCACCTTGGTTTCGCCAAGGCTGAAATTCACTTCGCCCGAGAGACCCCAGTCGGTCAGGTCGCTCACATAGTTGCGACCAGCCGTGACGCTCACATTCCGCTGATAGGGATCCTGCGCATAAGGCGAGGGGCCATTGGGGAAGGTGGTGCCGAGCGCGCTCAGGATGGTGACGATCCGGTTGGTGGCGTTCTGCGTATAATTGATCGGGCTGCTGCCCACTTCCTCGCCCGTATCAATGAACACCGCGCCGCAGCAGCTTTCATCGCGCTTGGTGTAATCGCCGATCAGCCGAATCGAGAAATCGCTGGAAGGCTCGATGAGCAATTGCCCGCGCACGAAATAGCGGTTGCGGTCATTGGTCTCGCCGACCTTGGCGCCGGTGCCATCGACCACATCGAAAAAGCCATCGCGCTTGGAATAGACGCCATCGATGCTCGCGGCGACCGTCTCGGTAATCGGCCCGGTCACGCGGGCAGAGGCGCGCCAGAAATTGTAATTGCCATAGGTGATCTCGCCGCTGCCGCCGAGCGTGAAGCTAGGCGATTTGCTGACGATGTTGAGCAGGCCTGCCGAGGCATTGCGGCCAAAGAGCGTGCCCTGCGGGCCGCGCAGTACCTCGATGCGCTCAATCTCGCCAAGGTCGGAGAGGCCAGCGCCGGTGCGCGAGCGATACACGCCATCGATGAACACCGCGACCGAGCTTTCAAGGCCGGGATTATCGCCCACCGTGCCCACGCCGCGAATGCGGGCCGCGCCATTGGCTTCCGATCCGGTGGAGGAGACGAGCAGGGAAGGGGCCAGCTGGTTGAGCTGGCGAATATCGTTCGCACCGCTGTTCTGCAGCGATGCCGCGGAGACGGCCGAAACCGCAATTGGCACTGTGGAGAGCGGACTTGCGCGCCGGGTCGCCGTGACGATGATATCGCCTGCGTTCACTTCCTCGGATTGAGGCGCAGCGCTGTCCGTGGCTTGGGTATCGGTCTGCGCCAGCGCGGGTGTTGCAAGTGAACACAAGAGGGCGGCAAGGCTTGACGACGCGAAGATTGAAGAGCTTTTCATCAGTATCTCTCCTGCTTGTCTTTTTCAGCGAGGTTCCGCTGTTGTGAGAGAAGTATAGGCTAAGCTTTTTAAGACTGAAAACCCTTCTTTTACGTAAACGTTAGCCTGTTGCTATTTGGTGACAGTGGCTAATCTGACGCTGCGTCAAGCTGGCATCGAGAAGCGCAGCAAGCGGTCGTTAAGTGGGATGAGGGCCTCGCCACCCATGCCGATGAGCGCGCGGATGGGTGAAGCATTCGCATTGAGGCCGCCGGTGAGCGCGCCGAAGGCTGGCACGATCAGCTTGCTGGAGCCCATCACGAAGCAACGTCTCGAGACGGATCGTCCGCGCAAACTCAGCCGCCATTTCGGGTGGAAATGGCCGGATATTTCTGGCCCGCTCTCGCCACGCTGCGCCTCGTGGCGCAACATCACGCCATCGATCAGCGCTTCGTCGAATATTTCGCCGCCAAGGCCCGCGCTGGCGTCAGGATCATGATTGCCGGTGATCCATGTCCAGCGGCAAAGTCCGGTCAGGCGCATCAGGCGCGCGCGCGTGTCGCTGGCCATGCGCTCGCCCGCGCCCATGTCATGGAAGCTATCGCCCAGGCACCAAATCTCGCGCGGCGCGCTCATCGCGATGGCGGCCTCGAGCGCGTCGAGCGTCGCGGCGCTGTCATAGGGCGGGAGCATCTGGCCGCGCACCGCATAAGCGCTCGCCTTCTCGAAATGCAGGTCCGCCACGATCAGCGCCTGCCGCTCGCACCAGAATAGCGCGCCTTGCGGCAAGGCCAGCCAATGTTGCCCGGCAAAGGTGAAGGCGGATGGCGGCATGATCATCCCGCTCGCTATGCCCCCATCATCGCCGCTGTTCAACGCGAAACGAACAAATGCGGAACTTGCCGCATCGCTTCGCCGCGATTCCGGGAGTAGCGATCCACGCGCGCTTCCTGTAAAGGCCGCGCCGTGACTGATCTTTCCGCCTCCCCCATCCGCATCGCGGCCTTCTATCATTTCGCGCCTTTGCCCGATCCGCAGGCCTTGGCTGCGGAGATGCGCGTGCTTGGCAAAGAGCTTGGCCTGCTCGGCTCCATCATCATGGCGCATGAGGGCGTGAACGGCACGATTGCGGGCCCGCACGCCGGCATGGACGCGGCCTTTGCCCGTCTGCGCGCCGTGCCGGGCTTTGCGGGCTTGAAAACCCGCGATCATGGCGCGGATGAGCAGCCCTTCGTGCGCTGGAAGATCAAGGTGAAGCCCGAGATTGTGACGATGGGCGAGCTGGATATCGACGCCAATGACGCAGGCACCCATGTGCCGCCATCGGAATGGAATGCGCTCATCAGCGATCCCGACACGATCCTCATTGATGCGCGCAATGATTATGAGATCGAGATCGGGCAATTCGAAGGCGCGATTGACCCGCAAACCCGCAGCTTCGGCGCCTTCCCGGCATGGTTCGATGCGCAGGCCGCGCAGTGGCGCTCAGAGGGCCGCAAGCCCCGCATCGCCATGTATTGCACCGGCGGCATCCGCTGCGAGAAATCGACAGCGCTGGCCAAGGCGCGCGGCTTTGATGAGGTCTATCACCTCAAGGGCGGCATCCTCGCCTATCTCGCGGAGATTGAAGAGAAGGACAGCCTGTGGCGCGGCGAGTGCTTCCTGTTCGATGATCGCGTCTCGATCACGCATGGCGAGCAACTGGGCAAAACCGCGATCTGCGTGACCTGCGGCCTGCCGGTTACCCCGCCAGCTGATGGTGGCATCTCACCGCAGGAGTGCGGTCGTTGCATTGATGTGGCTGACTGAGGATGGGTGGTCTCCCGTTTAAGTCCTCTCCCTGAGGGAGAGGACTGCGCAGACTTGGCAGCTTGCTGCATAGTGGAAGCTGGGTGAGGGGGCGACAGCGCGACTGAAGATCACCCCTCATCCAACTTCGCCTAACCGCCAGACGGCGGCAAGGCTGCGTATCCTTCTCTCTCAGGGAGAAGGCCGAAGGAACGTCCGCAATGCCGTCATCTCGCGCTCACGCTGCCTAACGCCGCAGCCGCTACATCGGCTTTGGGCGCCAGATGAAAATCGACATGCTTGTGGCCAAAGTCGATTGCCACCCGATCGAACATGCGCAGCATCTTCATGCCGAGCAGCATCGCTGGCTTGTCGCCCAGCCCCAATTGATCGAACGGTGCGGCGTCCAGAAATACCATCGGCACATTGTCGAACGATACCTTGCCGATGCTCAGGCGACGCACCACGGTGAACAAAGCAGGCATGTCCACGCCCGTCACGCTGGTGATCACGGTGGGCTGTGGCGGGATCACCAGCCGCTTGAGCTTGAGGCTGCGGAAGAGCGCCATATTGCCGATGCTGAACTCGGCGCCCGTATCCAGAATGACATTCACCTTCGCGCCATCGACGCGTGAATTGACGAGGATGAGCTGGCCGAACTTGCTCTTTGCCCGCACCACGATCATGTCGTCTTCCACACGCATCGGCGCACGGCGGCTTTCGCTCACCTCCATGCGGCGCTTGGCAAAATCCATCGTCAGCCTTTTGTCGCGCAGGCTATCCAGCCCGATGATGCCAAGCCCGCCCATGTCCGCGCGTGAGATGCTCAGCGCCGCCAGCTGATCGATGGCATGATCGCCAAAGCGCAGCCCGCGAAGTTGCACAGCGGGGACGGTGGCGGGGCCAGCCATGCTGATGATGTCGACCGGCGGCAGCGCGGGCAGGGCCAGATGCCGTGCCAGTTCGGTCGCGATGATGGTGCGCTGGGATCCGGTGTCGATGAGGAAAGGATAAGGCCCAACGCCTGCGATCTGCACCTGCATCGTCATGCGGTCGCCGGTGTCGAAGCCGATTGGCATCATCGGGTCATTGAGTTGGAAGGCGGCTGGATCGGCTGCCATGTCAGGGTTGCTGGGCGTGATGGTGAATTGCCCATCGGGCGCGTCCGGCGTAGCTTGTGCCAGCAACGGCGCGGCCCATCCGAGCAACAGCGTCGAGATCAGTGTCAGCGTGGTTTTGGCAAGCATGGGCGCAACCCCTCTCCTGCCGCGAGAGTAGCATGTTTTCGAGCCGCCGCTAATCCGCTATTCTAATCCGGCGTCATCGCGATCCGCGCCAGTGATTCCGCCTCGATCAGCAGCGCGTCATCCGTCTCCTTATTGGCGACATGCTCGCGCCCGATGATGATGAGCAGCGGCACCGCAAGCGGGCTCACCCGGTCGAGCGGCTGGTGCAGCATGGTGCCGACAGCGCGCTCGATCAGCTCGCCCAGCCGGCCTACGTCCGTCAACCGCGCTTGCGCATCGGCCCAGGCGGCTTTGAGCAGCAGATGGTCCGGCTCATAGCGGCGCAGCACATCATAGATGAGGTCGGTCGAGAAGCTGACTTGCCGCCCAGTCTTGCGCGCGCCGGGCTGTTGCCGCTCGATGAGGCCGGAGATGACTGCCACATCGCGGAAGGCGCGCTTGAGCAAGCTGCTGTCCTCGATCCAGTCCTTCAACTCCTCATCGAGAATGTTGGCCGAAAAGAGCGGCGCTGGGTCCAACACCGGCTCCAGCCCATAGACCGCCAGCGCATAATCGTTGGAAACGAAGCCCACTGGCTTCAGCCCGCGCTCCTGCATGCGCCGCGTCAGCAGCATCGCCAGCGACTGGTGCGCGTTCCAGCCCTCAAAGCTGTAAACGACCATATGGTGCAGGCCTTCGTGGGGGAAGGTCTCGACCAGCAGCTGGTCCGGTCGCGGCAGCACGGAGCGCAGCTGCTGCATGGCCAGCCACTCATGCACGTCATCCGGGAAGCGATGCCATTGGCTGGGATCGGCGAGGAACTGGCGCACCCGCCCGGCCAGATTGGTGGACATTGCCATGCGGGTGCCGCCCCAGCTGGGGATCGTGGCGGATTTGGTGGAGGCGCGCACCACCAGATCCGATTCGGTCTGGCGCTGCACTTCCAGCGACATGCCGGAGAAGAAGAAGCGGTCGCCGATGGAGAGGGAAGCCGCGAAATTCTCCTCCACCGTGCCAAGCTTGCGGCCATTGCCAAAGCGCACGTCCACGGCGGGCTGATCCACGATGATGCCGGCATTCAACCGATGCTGCTGGGCAAAGCGCGGGTGGGCGAGCCGCCATGTGCCATCGGCCTCCCGTTTGAGGCGCTGGAAGCGATCATAGGCGCGCAGGGCATAGCCGCCGGTGGAGATGAACCCCAGCATGTCATCAAGCTGCGCACGATCCAGCCATTGATAGGGCATGGCGCTCGTCACTTCTGCGAGGAGCGCGTCAGGCTCGATTGGCCCGGCGCAGGCCATCGCCATGATATGCTGAGCCAGCACGTCGCGCGCGCCGGGGCGGAACTGATCGGTGTCGCGCTCGCCTGCCATCACCGCATCGAAGGCGGCTTGTGCCTCAAGATATTCAAAGCGATTGCCGGGGATGAGGATCGCCTTGCTAGGCTCATCCATCCGGTGATTGGCGCGGCCCGTGCGCTGGAGAAGGCGCGAGCTGCCCTTGGGCGCGCCCATCTGGACGACGCAATCGATATCGCCCCAGTCGATGCCGAGATCGAGACTGGCGGTGGCGATGAGTCCGCGCAATTTGCCTGCAGCCATGGCCGACTCGACCTTGCGTCTCGCCTCACGGGAAAGGCTGCCATGATGGATGCCGATGGGGAGATTATCGTCATTCTCCGCCCATAATTCCTGAAAGATCAACTCCGCCAACCCGCGCGTGTTGCAGAAGACCAGCGTCATCTTGTGCTGGGCGATGATGTCGATCACTTGCCGCGCTGCATATTTGCCGCTGTGGCCAGACCAGGGCACGCGGCCTTCCGGGATCAGGATTTCCAACGCAGGCGGCGCGCCGGGGTCGCCCTCGACAAGCGTCACTTTGTCCGCATCGCCACCCGGCGCCAGCCAGCGGCGATAGGCGTCCGCATCGCCGACCGTGGCGGACAGACCAACGCGGCGCAAAGCTGGGTTGATTGCCTGGAGGCGGGAGAGGGAGAGCGCCAGCAGATCGCCCCGCTTGCCGCTCGCAAAGGCGTGGATCTCATCGATAATGATGGTTTGGAGCGAGCCGAACAAGTTGGGCGCGTCAGGATAGGAGAGCAAAAGCGAGAGCGACTCGGGGGTCGTCAGGAGCATCTGTGGAGGGCGAACGCGCTGGCGTGCCTTGCGATCGGATGGCGTGTCGCCCGTGCGGGTTTCCACGCGGATCGGCAGGCGCATCTCTTCGATTGGCGTGAGCAGATTGCGCTGCACATCGACGGCGAGCGCTTTGAGCGGCGATACATAGAGGCTGTGGAGCCCATCACGCGGGCGCTCGATCAGATCGGCGATTGTAGGGAGGAAGCCTGCGAGGGTTTTGCCCGCTCCGGTGGGCGCAACCAGCAGTGCATGTTCGCCGCGTCGGGCGGCATCGAGCATTTCAGCCTGATGGCGGCGCACGCTCCAGCCGCGTCGATCCAGCCAATCTGCAACGGGTTGTGGCAAGGGCTCGATCATCGCCCTCATGTGGGCGTGGTTGCGTGCAGGCTCAAGCCTCGCTGGATCGCGTCATGCGAGATTTGCGGCGATCACCCAGTCTTGCGCTCAAGTCTTCAGCGTCGCGCTTGCTGCGTCGCGCGCTATGCGGCCAACCTTTCTGGCGGTCGCGCCAAATGGCGTCGATCAATATCGCAGCCAATAAGATCGGCCCGGCAATCGTTACGAGTGTCCAAATGTCACTCACAATCCGCTCCTGTCATTCCATGAAGACGAAACGCGCCGCCGCCTTTTTGGGTTTCGCTTTGCGACGAAAGCAAAAAAAAGGCCGCCCCGAAGGACGGCCTGAAGTTTTAGGAGAGGATGCCTGAAAGGCCTAATCTGTATGCGACACATACTAATTCCGTGCAATTGCGAAAACTAGCTTGCTAAGTGCATTGTGTGCACTCGCGATGCTCAGTCAACGCAATCGCTTGGCTTTAATGACCAGCCTGCTCGCCCCGCTCCAATCCAGAAAGTTCAAGCTGTTCATCGACTTGCGCCAGCAACCGGTCCAGCGAGGGCGCGTCCGTTGCCTCTGCACGGGCGACTAGAACATCCTGCGTGTTGGAGGCGCGCAGCAGCCACCAGCCATCCTTGGTGGTGACGCGAGCGCCATCGGTGGCGTCGATTGTTGCACCTGCTGCGCGCAGTCGGCCAAGCACTTCATCGATCACCGCAAATTTGCGGCTCTCGTCGACCTGAAAGCGCAGTTCCGGTGTATTGACCATCTTGGGCATCGCTTCTCGCAGTTCCGTAACGCTCTTGCCGAGCGTGCTGGCGGCGCGAATCAGGCGCACAGCGGCGTAAAGCGCGTCGTCGAAGCCATAATATTGATGCTTGAAGAAGATGTGCCCGCTCATCTCGCCCGCCAGCGGACTGCCCGTCTCGCGCATCTTGGATTTGATGAGGCTGTGCCCGGTCTTCCACATCATCGGCTTGCCGCCCAGCTCTGCGACTCGGTCGAACAGTGCCTGACTGGCTTTCACGTCCGCAATGATCGTCGCGCCCGGTAGCTCGGCCAGCACCGGCTCGGCGAAGATGGAGAGCAGCTGATCGCCCCAGATTACGCGGCCTTGCCCATCGATCGCGCCGATCCGGTCGCCATCGCCATCGAATGCAATGCCGAAATCGAGCTGCTTCTCCGCCACCAGCGCGCGCAGGTCTTCGAGATTCTTTTCCTCAGTCGGGTCCGGGTGATGATTGGGGAAGCTGCCATCCACATCGGTGAACAATGTGTAGTGCTCGCCCGGCAGCAGCTTGATCAGCTTTTCCACCACCGGCCCGGCAGCGCCATTGCCCGCGTCCCAACCTATGCGGAAAGCCTTGCCATCAAAATCCTCGACCAGCCGCGCTGCATAGCGATCGATAATGTCCACCGTCTCGCTGCCTGCGCTGCCCTGTTCCCAGTCGCCGCTTGCCGCCATCGTGCCGAGCGACTGGATGTCTTCGCCGAAAAAAGGCCCGTGCTGAAGCACCATCTTGAAGCCGTTATAATTGGCAGGGTTATGGCTGCCGGTAATCTCGATGCCGCCATCCACGTCCAGCACGGCCTCGGCATAATAGAGCATCGGGGTTGGTCCCTGGCCAATGCGGACGGCATGGATGCCACTGTCATTCAGACCGCGCACCAGCGCTTCCTCCAGCATCGGCGAAGAGAGGCGGCCATCATAGCCGACCACCACAGAGCGACCACCCGCCCGCGCGACGCGCGTGCCAAAGCCGCGCCCGATCGCATAGGCATCCGCCTCACCCAGCGTTTCGCCAATGATTCCGCGAATGTCATACTCGCGCAATGTGGTGGAGTGGAACTGATGCGTCATAGGAAGCCTTTGATTGGGAGACGATTTGGCGCGCGCCTTACCTGTTTTGCGCTTTGAGCAAAAGGTCGCGCGCGGCATTGATTCGGGCGGCGAGCCCGGCAGAGCCGCCGGCATCGGGATGATTGCGCGCCATCAGCTTGCGATAGGCGGCGTGAATATCCTCGCGGCTGGCATCGACTGGAACGCCGAGCAGGTCAGCCGCATCGGCAAGGCTCAGCTCTGCGCGGCTGGGTGTCGGGTCATTTGGTGTCGAATTCACCCCCGGCAGGCTACCGCCGAAACGCAGCCACAGGCCAGAGCCGGTCGCGATCAGCCCGCCAATCATCGGCATGCCGCGCGCAATCATCATGGTGCCGATCAAGGTGCCCGCAATGCCCAGCCATGCGGCAGGCACTTTGCGCCCGCTCTTGCGGAGCCGGGACCAGTACCAAAGGCCCAGTCCTCCCAAGGCGAGCGCGAGCAGGAGCATCAGGTCAGGCGGCGCTTTTCGTCTGGGGGGTCGCAGCAACCATCGGCAGGGCCAGCCCGGCGATCATCTCGCGCAGCTCCTGCCGCGCCGCGAGGTGGCTGACGCCAAGCTCGCCCAGATGACCACGGTCAAGCAAGGTCAGACCCGATGGGAACAGCTCGCGGAAGATCACGCGCTCGGAGAGGCCGGAGATGACCCGGAAGCCAACGCGACGCGCCAGTTCGCCTAGCGCATCGCCCACGCGGCGCTGGTTGCGCGCTTCCATATGGTGGAGCCGGTTGCGCAGCACGACCCAATCGATCGATCCGCCATCGGCCTTGGCGCGGGTCTTGCGCGTTTCCCACATCAGTTCGGAATAGAAGCTCAGCCGCTTCACCTTGAAGCTCTCCGGATCGACCTGACCGATCAGGTCGAAATCGACAAAACTGTCATTCATCGGCGTGACCAGCGTGTTTGCGGCGGCAGCGGCGTAGCGCGCCATCGGATCGTCCCGGCCCGGCGTATCGATGATGACGACGCGCGCCTTCATGGCGGCCTGTGCGATCGCCTCGTTCAGCCCCGCCGTGCTGTCGCCGGAATAGACGGCAAAGTCTGGCGAAGGCAGATCGATCGCGCGGCGCCGCGCCGTCTCGGCCCGGTTTTCCAGATAGCGCGTTACCGTGCGCTGGCGATGATCCAGATCGATCACGGCAACGCTGATATCCTGCGCGGCCAGCGCCACGGCGGTGTGGACGCATGTGGTCGATTTGCCGGTGCCGCCTTTTTCATTGGCGAAGACGATGAGATGCGGCGCTGCGCTGGACATGGGCTCTACGAAACTCTTAATGATGGTTGCGGCCTCTTGACCGTTCGTCCTGGACAGGCGAAGCCTCCCCCGAACCTTCCTGATCGGCCTTATCGGAGCCTTGAGCGGCGTGCAAATCTTCAATGATCTACCCTCGCTCAGAGCCGAAATTGGCCTGCTCCGGTCCCATGATGCGCGCATCGCGCTCGTCCCTACAATGGGCGCGCTCCATGCGGGGCATCTAGCTTTGGTGGAGGAAGCGAAGACGCGCGCCCATCATGTTATCGCCTCCATTTTCGTGAACCCCACCCAGTTCGGGCCGAATGAGGACCTCGCCGCTTATCCGCGCACCGAGCAAGCTGATGTGATGCAACTGGATGCGGCGGGCGTCACTGCGCTCTGGATGCCGGACGTGGCGCAAATGTATCCCGATGGCTTTGCGAGCAGCATTCATGTGGCAGGGCTATCGGATCGGCTGGATGGCGCCTGGCGCCCCGGCCATTTCGACGGCGTCGCGACCGTCGTCACCAAGCTGTTCAATCAGGTGCGTCCGGACATTGCCTGTTTCGGCGAGAAGGATTTTCAGCAGCTCGCGGTCATTCGCCAATTGGTTGCCGATCTTGATCTGGCGGTCGAGATCATTGGTGTCGAGACGCAGCGCGATGTGGACGGCCTCGCGCTGTCATCCCGCAACGCCTATCTGCAACCGCGCGAGCGCAGCATCGCCGCCGCCCTGCCAGAGACGCTGGTGACGGCGGGCGAAGCGATCCGCTCCGGCGAGGATGCTGCGGCCATATTGTCCTGGGCAACGCAGCATCTGATGGACTGGGGCTTTGCTTCGGTCGATTATTTCACGCTCTGCGATGAGCGCACGCTGGAGACGATGACCAAGCTTGATCGCCCTGCGCGGCTGCTGGTTGCCGCGCGGATCGGCAGCACGCGCCTGATCGACAACATCCCGATTTACCCCTGAAATCACTCTCTGCCGGACGGTTGCGCGGATATTGCCTTCCGCTGCGTTAACCATTTCTCAAGCCGCACATGTTTGGTTGAGCCATCGCGAACCTGAATGGGGGTAGGTTATGGCAAACAGCATGAAGAGTGCGCAGTTTCTGATGGAGAGCCGGATGCAGTCGGCGGCGCGGGGCGATGCCCAGGCGCGTTTCGATCTGGGTGTAGCGTTCAGCTGCGGTGGACCTGATGGAAGCGTCGATCTGATCGAGGCGCATAAATGGTTTAATCTCGCGGCGCAGGCGGGCAGCGAAGAAGCGCAGGCTTGCCGGGCGGAGATCGCCGAAGAAATGACCGCGCGGGAAATAGCGGAGGCACAGCGCCTTGCCCGCGCCTTCATCATCCAGACGACACAGCGCGTCGCTGCCTAATCCTTTTTGCGGAATGGTGTCAGCTCATCCAGCCAGGCCCGCTGACTGGCGAGTGCCTCGGCCTCACGCTCGACAAACTCCGCCACCGCGTCGCGAAAGCTCGCGTTGGGAATATAGTGAGCCGAATAGGTCGGCACCGGACGATAGCCACGGGTCAGCTTATGCTCGCCCTGTGCGCCAGCCTCCACGCGGGTGAGCCCCCGTGCGAGCGCAGCATCGATCGCCTGATAATAGCATAGCTCGAAGTGGAGGAACGGCACATCCTCAACGCAGCCCCAATAGCGGCCATAAAGCGTGTCCGCGCCAATCATGTTAAGCGCGCCCGCAATCGGCTGCCCATCGCGCAGGGCGAGGATCAGGAGGGTCCGGTCCGCCATCCGCTCGCCCAGTAGCGAGAAGAAGGTGCGCGTGAGGTAAGGCTGGCCCCATTTGCGGCTGCCGGTATCCTGATAGAAGCGCCAGAAAATGTCCCAATGCTCTTCCTGCAGCTCGCTGCCGGTCAGATGCAGGATCTCCAGCCCCGCCTGAGCCTTCGCTCGCTCCTTGCGGATATCCTTGCGATGGCGGCTGGAAAGGCTGGCGAGGAAATCATCGAATGTCGCATAGCCATCGCTCGTCCAGTGGAACTGGCTCCCTTGCCTTATGAGCCAGTCCGCCGCGCGGAAGGTCTCGCACTCATCCTCTGAAATGAAGGTCGCGTGGGTGGAGGAGAGGCCGTTCTGCTGCGTGACGGCCTCCAGCCCGGCAATCAGCGCAGGCCCCGCTGTCGGATCGCGAAGCAGTAGGCGCGGGCCGGGCACGGGAGAGAAAGGGGCCGCAATCTGCAGCTTGGGATAATAGCGGCCACCAGCGCGCTCCCATGCGTCCGCCCAGCCATGATCGAACACATATTCGCCTTGGCTATGGCTCTTGAGATAGGCGGGTGCCGCTGCCAGCAGATCGCCATTGTCACCCAGCACGGTGACAGGGGCAGGGGTCCAGCCTGTGCCCGGTCCGACGCTGCCGGATTCCTCCAATATCGAGAGGAAATCGAAACTGACGAAAGGATTATCTGCTCCGGCGCAGGCATCCCATTGGGCCTTGCCCAAGGCCGTCACCGAGTCGGAGATTTGGATCGTACGCGTATCGCTCATTCAGGCGCGCACCACAGAGCGTTGCGGCTTCATATCGGGGGCGGATTGGGTCGCGCGAGTCACATACAGAAAGTGGGGCATAGCAATGCAGATTGCCAGCCCCACCAATCAGTTATTCTTATTCAAGTCGGTCCGTTTTGTCAGACGCGGACAGCGACGATCGCGTCGATCTCGACCGAGGCATCGAGCGGCAGCACAGGCACGCTCACCGCGCTGCGGGCGTGACGCCCGGCATCGCCGAAAATGCGTACCATCATCTCGGAAGCGCCATTGGCAACCTTGGG
>CAMLFF010000009.1 GCA_946479185.1 uncultured Sphingobium sp. | reverse complement strand
CGTCATGTGCAGGCGCACGGTCATTGCTATCGACAACATAGACATAAAGCCCGTCGCGCAAGGGCGTGTAGCCGATCGTGCCGACACCCCCACCGTACATGATGCGCACATCCTCGCGATGAACACCCGGGATGAACGCGCGCCAAACACCCTCGGCGATCGGCTGAGGCGCGGCGTGGGTCGGGAATAGCTGCGCCCGCAAGGCCGAATGGACGCCATCGGCACCCACCAGCATATCAGCAGCGAGCGTGCGGCCGTCCGCCAGCGTGACGTGAACCCGGTCCGGATCCTGCTCCACGCCCGTGACTTGTGCATCCGTCAGCAGCGTCACACCTGCCTCGCGAGCGCCCGCGACCAGAATTGCGTGCAGCGCCGAGCGTCTGATGCCGGTATAGCCCGGCCAGTGCGTGCCGCAGTGGCGCACGGCGGGTTGCCTGGCGACGACCGTGCCATCGGGTGCGTGCAGGACAACGGTTTCGTCAGCTACCCCCGCGTCCAGGCAGCGCTGAGCAAGGCCGATGCTTCCCAGCGCGTACTGCTTGCATCCAAAGGAGCGCCCACAGATGTCATATGTTCAGCATGCTGTCGCGGCCTCGCCCTCGACCGTTCGTGGGAACTTACCGGCCATTCACCGCTCGGCAGTCAAATGGCAGTTCGGCCAAAAAACGGACGTCGGTTCGCGGGGCTCAGAATGGCCGCGATTGCGGACGGCCCGAAACGTCTGTCATCGGCGAGCAATTTGGGAAAACACCCCTTCGCTCATTGGCCTTACAGCCGCTCAGCGCGCTCTCAAATGTCCGTTGATCAGCTCGATATCGCGTTCGCTCGCTGTCCAGACATCAGCGAACAGGCCGCCCGCACCGACAAGCGCTGCGGCGATCTGGGCTTGCCCGCCCTGCGCCCACAGTGCCGTCAGCCTGTCCGCCAGCGGATCAGCGACGGCATTCGCGCCGGGGCGCAGATAGGTCAGCCATGCCCCGAAGGCCTCCAGGATCGCGGGGCATTGCTGCCCCTTTTGCTGGTGGAAGCGCAGTGTGTGCAGCCAGCGCTGGGGAATCTTCTGCGATCCATCCATGGCGATCTGATCGAGCCGATGCGCCAGCGCTGCGTTGGAGAAGCGCTCGATCAATTGATCGGCATAGCTTTGCGGGTTCAGCCCCTTGGTTGGCGGCAGCGTGGGCGCGGCCTCATCCAGCATCAGCTTGTTGATCGTCGCACGGATTTGCGGATCGGCAATCGCTTCATGGACGAAGGCGAAGCCGCGATTGAGCCCCAGATACGCCAAAGCGGAATGCGCGCCGTTGAGCATTCGCAGCTTTGCTGTTTCGAACGGCTTCACATCGTCGACAAATTGCGCACCGCCCAATTCCCATCGCGGCCGCGCGCCAGCAAAGCGATCCTCGATCACCCATTGCGAGAATGGCTCGGTGAAGACGGCGGCTTCATCGCGAAAGCCGATCTGATTTTCCAGATCGGCGATCTTGTCGTCCGTCGTCGCGGGGACGATCCGGTCGACCATCGATGCAGGCGTGGCGCATTCACTGCGGAACCAGTCAGCCAGCGCGGGGTCTGCACGTTCGAGAAATTGCGATAGATTGGCCGACAATATCTTTCCATTATCGGCCAGATTATCGCAGCTCAAGAGCGTAAGCCCGGGCAGGCCTGCCGCGCGCCGCAACGCAAATGCCGCCGCCAGCAGCCCATAAATCGTACGCTTCTGCATGCCATCCGTAAGATCATGCACGATATCGCTAGCGTTCACATCCAGCCCACCGCCAACAGCGCCAAAATAGCCTTTTTCGGTGACGGTCAGCGTGACGATACGCACACTCGCCATCGCGAGCGCCTCTGCCGCTGCGGACGTGTGGTCGCGGCTGACCAATAGCCTGTTGATCGCGCCAATGAGGGATGTCTTCTGCCCATCACCGCTCCGCTCCGTCACGGTGTAGAGCCCGTCCTGCGGCATAAGCTGATCGCACACGGCCTGCGAGCGCAGAGAAATGCCGCAGATCGACCAATCGCGGTCACCCCCGCTCATCGCGCGATCCGTGTAAACCGCCTGATGCGCCCGGTGGAACGCGCCTACCCCAAGATGCACGATGCCGGTTGCTTGCGCGCGGCGGTCATAGCCAAAGCGCTCGACCGACGGGTCTGCATCATCCAAGATGTTCGCGGAAAGTCTCATAATTTATACGCCGCTTTCGCAAGATTATAGCTCAGGTCGACCGCAAGTTCTGCTGCCTCCCAATCGGCTATGCGATGCTCCGCGACCAGTTGGGCGAGGAAACCACAATCCACCCGCCGCGCAACATCATGGCGTGCCGGGATCGAGAGGAAGGCCCGTGTGTCGTCATTGAAGCCAACGGTATTGTAGAAGCCGGCCGTCTCGGTCATCTGGTTGCGGAAGCGCCGCATGCCCTCGGGACTATCGTGGAACCACCATGCCGGCCCAAGCTTCAGCGCTGGGTAATGGCCTGCCAGCGGCGCGAGTTCGCGCGCATAGGCGGTCTCATCCAGCGTAAACAGAATGAGCGTCAGGCGCGGATCGTTGCCATAGCGATCCAGCAACGGACGCAGGCCATGCACATAATCGGTCTGCATCGGAATATCAGCGCCCTTGTCTCGCCCAAGCCGCTCGAACAGGCTGCGATTATGATTGCGGAAGCTCCCGGGGTGGAGCTGCATCACCAGCCCATCCTCCACGCTCATGCCCGCCATCACGGTGAGCATATGCGCGCGGAAAAGCTCGGCCTCTGCCGGTGTTGGAGTGCTTGCGGTCACCGTTGCGAAGAGCTGCTCGGCCTCTTGTGCCGTCAGATCAGCCGTGGCGGCGGTGGCGTGGCCATGATCGGTCGAGGTCGCGCCCATCTGCGCGAAAAAGGCGCGCCGTTTGCGATGGGCGTTGAGATAGCCCGTGTAGCTAAAGCAGTCCTCACCCGTCAGATCGGACATGCGCTGGAGATTGTTCTTAAACCCTTCAAATTCGGGATCGATCACCGGGTCTGGGCGATATGCGGTGATAACACGGCCTGACCAGCCACTCTCGCGGATCGCGGCATGATGCCGCAGATCATCGATTGGCGACTCAGTGGTCGCGATCACCTCGATATTGAACCGCTCGAACAGCGCGCGGGGGTGAAAAGCCTCTTCGCTCAGCGCTGCCGTGATCGCATCAAAGTAGAGATCGGCAGTGGCCGCACTGAACGGCTGCGTCATGCCGAACACCTCGGCGAACACCCAGTCGAGCCACATGCGCGAGGGGGTGCCGCGGAACAGGTGATAATTGGCCGCGAAGATGCGCCAGGCTTCACGGGCGCTGGTGTGCTCTCCAGCATAGCCCTTTGGGTAAAGTCCCAGACTTTCGAGCGGAATGCCCTGACTATAGAGCATCCGGAACAAATAATGGTCCGGCAGCAGCAGCAATTCCGCAGCATTGCTGAACGGCTCGTTCGTCGCGAACCATTTCGGGTCCGTATGCCCATGCGGACTGATGATCGGCAAATGTGCGACCGCGCCATATAGATCGCGAGCGATGGCGCGCACCGTCGGGTCGATGGGGAACAGCCGATCTGGATGCAGCACAAGCGCGGTGTCGTTCATCAGAAGCTCTTGTCTTTCATTATAAAATTGCTGAGCCGGCGTAGCGCTGGCGCTTTGAATCCACAGACTTGCGCGCTTCTGCCAAAGCCCGCTCTTCCGTTGCGAACAGCAGATAATCCATCACCTGGCTCAAATGCTGGCGCATCGCGGCGCGCGCGGCAGCAGGGTCATGGTTCCTCAGCGCGGCCACGATCATCTCATGCTCGTCCGGCACCGGGCGATTGCCAGCATCGCGGGATTTCTCATGCAGCAGCACGCATTCGGGCGAGGTTACGCGCAAATCCCAAAGCCGCTCGACGGTGTTGCTGATCACTGCGTTTCGCGTCGCTTGTGCGATAAGCAGATGAAAGGCGCGGTCCGCCGCCTCACTCTCACCAACGCGTAAATCAGCGCGGCCCATTTGCGCGATCAGCTCCTCAAGCTGCGTGACTTCCTCATCACTGATCTGGGACGCGGCCAGCGCAGCAGCCTCACCCTCTATCAGCAGCCGGGCTTCCGTCACCTCAAAGGCCGTGGCGTGAAAAAGGGATTCTTCATCGGTTCCGCCGGGCAAGCGCTTCACATAAGCGCCTGATCCGATGCGCACATCGATGAGGCCTTGCACTTCCAGCGCAATCATGGCTTCCCGCACAGCAGGCCTGCTCACCTGATATTCCAGCGCAAGCTCTCGCTCGGCGGGCAGCCGGTCGCCAATCTTGTAAGCGCCGCTTCCAAGCTCACCCGCAAGTTGACGCGCCAGCCGCTCATAGATGCGCGTTGAGACCGTCACCGGACTATCTTTTCCTTTTGGCGACATAAATTCCTCTTAAAGTGGTCTTACCACTGGACTTGAAATTGGCAAGAGGGGTAGAATGAGTTTCCCCGCTAGCAAGGGTAGCACAAACATGAAGATCACCAGCGCCAAAGTTATCGTAACCAGTCCAGGGCGCAATTTCGTTACGCTCAAGATCGAGACGGATCAGGGCGTCTATGGCATTGGCGACGCTACTCTCAATGGCCGGGAGCTTTCGGTCGTCTCCTATCTGGAAGATCATGTGATCCCGACCCTCATCGGGCGTGATCCACAGGCGATCGAAGACACGTGGCAATATCTCTACAAGGGCGCTTATTGGCGCGGCGGCCCCGTCACCATGCGGGCAATTGCTGCTGTCGACGTAGCCCTGTGGGACATCAAGGCCAAGATGGCCGGGATGCCGCTCTATCAATTGCTCGGAGGCCGCAGCCGTGATCGCGTGATGGTGTATGGCCATGCCAATGGCGACACGATCGAAGATACGGTCCAAGCGGTCGGCCACTATATCGACATGGGCTATAAGGCGATCCGCGCGCAGACCGGCGTGCCCGGCATCAAGGATGCTTATGGCGTGGGCCGCGGCAAACTCTATTATGAGCCCGCCGATGCGGACCTGCCCAGTTCAACCGGATGGGATACGCGCAAGGCGCTGAACTATGTGCCCAAGCTGTTCGAAAAGCTGCGCGCCACCTATGGCTTCGATCATCATCTGCTGCATGACGGCCATCACCGCTACACCCCGCAGGAAGCGGCCAATCTGGGCAAGATGCTGGAGCCCTACCAGCTCTTCTGGCTGGAAGATGTGACGCCTGCCGAGAATAAGGAAGCGTTCAAGCTGGTACGCCAGCACACCGTTACGCCTCTGGCGGTTGGCGAGATCTTCAACACGATCTGGGACGCGAAGGATCTGATCCAGAACCAGCTGATCGACTATATCCGCACCACGATCGTGGGCGCAGGCGGCCTCACCCATCTGCGCCGCATTGCCGATCTGGCGAGCCTTTATCAGGTGCGCACCGGTTGCCACGGCGCGACGGACCTCTCGCCCGTCACCATGGGCACTGCGCTCCACTTCGATACCTGGGTGCCCAATTTCGGCATTCAGGAATATATGCGCCAAACGCCTGAGACGGACGCTGTCTTCCCGCACGACTATCGCTTTGAGGATGGCTATCTGATCTGCAGCGAGAAGCCGGGACATGGCGTGGACATCGATGAGGCGCTGGCCGCGAAATATCCGTATAAGCGCGCTTATCTGCCGGTCGCCCGGCTTGAAGATGGGACGATGTGGAGCTGGTAAATGGCTCGGATTGTCAGTTGCGGTGAAGGCATGCTCGAGCTCTCCCGGTCGAAGAGCGGCTGGGGGCTGGGCTTTGGCGGTGACACGCTCAACACGGCCATCCACCTTGCGCGCAAAGGGCATGATGTCGCTTATCTGACAGCGCTGGGCAGCGACCCCTTCAGTGATGAGCTGAGGAGGAAATGGGCGGCCGAGGGCGTTGCTCTTGATTATGTACTCACACATCCCCGCCGCACGCCGGGGCTGTATGCCATTACGACGGACGATCAGGGCGAGCGGACCTTCACCTATTGGCGCGAGACCAGCGCGGCGCGGGAGATTTTTCAGCTCGAGGCGCTGGCGGCGCTATTGCCTGCCATCGAGCAATGCGATCTGTTCTTCTTCTCGCACATCACGTTCGCCATTCTATCGCCGGATGATCGTGCAAAGCTTATCAATCTGGCCAAGCGCGTCCGCGCCAATGGCGGGAAGGTAGCATTCGACGGCAATTATCGATCGCGCTTGTGGGCAAGTCAGGCCGAAGCGATAGCTGCGCTGGAACAGGGCATCGCTGTCGCTGACATCGGCCTGCCCACGCTCTCCGACGAGCAGGAACTGTGGGGCGCCAGCAATGCCGAGCAGGTTGCGCAGAAGTGGACCGCGCTCGGCTGCCGCGAGGTCGTTGTAAAGCTGGGCCAAGAGGGCTGCCGCTTGGCGAATGGCGCCATCATCGCGCCCGGCCTAAAGCTGGAGCCGGTCGACACCAGCGGCGCGGGCGACGCCTTTGACGCAGGCTATCTCTCCGCGCGCCTTCAGGGCGCCCCCCCCGAAGCAGCAGCCCGTGAAGGCCATGTTCTGGCCGCATGGACCATCATGCGACCTGGCGCGATCCCGCCTTCCGGTTCCTGAGCAACGTCCAGAGCACCGCCGCTGCAAGAAGATCGAGTCCCGCCAGCGCAACGAACAGCGGGTTGTAGCCGAAGGAATCCGCGCTCTGGCCAATCAGGAACGTGAACAGCATCCCGCCGATCCACGCGGCTGAGCCTGTCATGCCGCTTGCCGTGCCGACCGTGCGGCTATCGAAAACATCCGAGCACAAAGTAATCAACGCGCCATTGAGCATCTGATGCGCAAAGCCGCCCACGCAGAACAGGGCAATCGCAACGCCCGGCGAATGTGCCAGCCCAATGCAGGCCGGGCCGACCATGAAGACAGCGCCGGTCGTCATCGTGATCTTGCGGGAATCGATGAGCGACACCCCCCGCTTCATCAGCCAGGCTGGAAGCAGACCAGCGGCCAATGATCCGAAATCTGCGGCGAGGAAGGGTATCCAGGCCCATAGCGCAATGCTGCGCAGATCCAGATCCCACACGGCGACGAGATAGAGCGGGATGAAGAAGTTGAATGTCTGCCAGGCCGGTTCGGAGAGGAAGCGCGGTATCGCGATGGACCAGAAGCCGCGCGACTTGAGCACCGCTTTGCGCGTTGCGGGCTTGCCCTCCGCGTCCTCGACACGACCGCTCTCGATATGTTCGCGCTCGGTGCCGGAAAGCCCCTTATGCTCGGCAGGCGTGCGGTAGCCAAACCACCACATCGCCGCCCAGAGCAGGCTGAGCGCACCGGTCACCACAAAGGCGGATTCCCAGCCCCACCACAGGATGCAGAAGGCGACAAGCGGCGGCGCGAGCATATTGCCAACGCTGGTGCCCATCTGAAACGCGCCAGTGGCAAGCGGACGTTCGCGCGGGGGGAACCATTCCGATACCGCCTTCGCACCCGCCGGAATGGCGGCAGCCTCGGTCGCGCCTAGCAGGCCGCGAAAGAATGCGAGGCTTGGCCAGCCTGTGGCGAAGGCATGCGCCATGTTGGAGAGCGCCCAACCGATCGCGAAGATGAAGAAGCCAAGCCGCGTGCCCAGCGCATCGAGCACCGTTCCGGCAACCGTTTGCATGATCGTGTAAGTGCCCTGGAACGCCAGAACGACCCAGCTATATTCCTCGGTCGTCATGGAGAATTCGGCTTTGAGCGTGGGCGCCGCGACCGATAGCGTCGAGCGGGCCAGATAGTTCAGCACTGTGCCGAGCGTCACCAGCCCGATGATCCACCAGCGAAGATTGCCAATGCGCCGCGAAAACATCAGTTTTGCTCGCGCGATTGAGAAGGCACTGGTCGTTTCAGATCATACATCGACGGTCTCCAGTCTTCCCAAGACGTAAACGGCTATTTAAATTGGTCAGGTAGGTCAATCAAATTGCTCAGGCAGATATTTTAACCACGACGCCCGCTGCGGCGCTGCTGTGGATTGCCTCGAGAATCTTGAGCCCACTCAGCGCGTCGGATGGTTCGACAGGCAATGGTGTGCCTGTTGCAATGGCATCTGCGAGGGTGCGGTAAAACTCCACATAGGCGCCGCTGTGCGTTGTGATTGCTCGGGCCGGGGCATACGCAATGGACAGCTGGCCATAGCCATCCTGCACATCCTTGCCAAAGCCAGCGCTCAGCGGATGCCCGCCCGCTGCAAGCCGGTCTTCCTGCGGATCCAGCCCGAATTTGACGAAGCTGCCCTGCGTTCCGTGCAACGCAAAGCGAGGCCGGGCCGCCGCCACGAGGCTAGACGCGCCGAGATGCACACGAGATGCGCCGTAAAAGAGCGTGGCTTGAAAATAGTCCTCGACCTCCGCCGCAGCACGCTGTGTTTCGATGTCCGCCCGAACTGCATCAGGCATACCGAAGAGAAGTAGCGCCTGATCGACAAGGTGCGGCGCCAAATTCCACACAATGCCCGCGCCCGGCGCTGCGCTCTCGCGCCATCCGGCTTTGATGTCCGGGCGGAAGCGATCCCAATAGGCCTCGAACAGGCGCACCTCGCCCAACATCCCTTGCGCGAGAATGTCCCGCACCGTCAGAAAATCCCCGTCCCACCGCCGGTTGTGAAACACCGTCAGCAATCGGCCAACGCGCTTGGAGAGCGCGATCAGCCGCTCACCATCCGCAACGCTCAAGGCGAAGGGCTTATCAATGACGACATGCTTGCCAGCCAGCAACGCGCGCTGCGCCAGATCAAAATGCGTGTCATGCGGCGTTGCGATGACGATCACATCGATGTCCGCACGCGCGATGGTCGCCAGGCTCTCGCTCGACCCAACCATGCACGCTAGGTCGAGCTCAGGGACCGCGCGGATTAGCGGGGCGTGAAAAACCCTCCCCGCCATCCCGGCGCCAAGAAGACCGACCCGGATCACTTGATCGGGGTGACCTCGATAGCGGACACGATTGCCGGGCCTGTACCCGGCTGGAAATGCAGATCAAGCCCGCGCGCCCCCACAACGGTTTCAAAGTTGCGGCGCAGTTCGGTCAATTTCCCACCTGCAGCCTGCGCCACATCAAGCGCCTGCAGAAGCGGAGCGCCGTTCGCAGACACGTTGAAGCTACGCGCGCCAGCGGGCTTTTCAGGCTCCAGAAAGGTCAGTTCAACCTTGTAGCGCCCAGCCTCCAACGGAAGCCGATAATGGAAATCACCCTCGCGGAAGCTCGCCGCCACATTGCGATTGGTGCTGCCGACGATGGGCGCCGTGAACGGCTTGCGGCCGCGTCCACCCGGCGAATCCGTGCTCCCTGCTTTGCCGCCCACAAACCATGCGTCTGAACCGAACGGCACGGGCGATGGCGCGGCGAGAATAGTGCCGCTGTCGATCCGGAATGCCATCGCATTTGCTTCGCCAAGGTTCCACGTCACCTCGTCGCTCACGGCGCCCTGCTTGAACGCCCCAGTCGCGATGACAGCGTTTTGCCCCGCCGCAAGACGCACATTCTCCCACACGCAAATGCGATCCGGACAATTGGTCTTTTGGCCGATGGCCTTGCCATTCACCGTCAATCGCGTCGTGGGTGCATTGCTGTAAACCCGCACCTGCATCACGGGATAGGCGCGATCGACATAGCGACGGCCCGTCACATGAACCGTCGGCGCATCCGACCAGTTCGCCTTGTAGAAGTAGAAAGCGTCCTTTTTGACCTTGCGATCATAAGTGACGAGACCCTTGGTATTGATATCGCGAGACTCTCCTTCGCTACGAACCGTCGTCGCGAAATCAAAGCTGTTCCACAGCCAGCTACCCCACAGATAATCCTTCGTCTTGATGATCTTCCAATTCTCTTCGTGGATCCAGGAGAGATATTCCTCGGGCTGCACCCGGCCCGCCATATCGATCGGTCCGCCGAGTGGATTATCGGTGTGCAGCGTAATGTCGCCGCCTGCGCCATATTCGCTGACCGAGAGCGGCTGATGCGGACGTGCGGCGCGTATCTTATCGAGGTGATTGCTCAGCTCATGCGGTTCCCCATAATACCAGCCGAAGTAGCGATTTACGCCCGAGGCATCGGCAGCATCTGCCGTCAGCGGCACGTCCTTCATCCCGCGATCTTCACAGCAATTTGCAATCACGGTGGGGCGGTTGGGGTCTTCGCTTTTGGCGAGCGTGTTCAGCTCGCGCAGAAACTCCATCGGATCGAGCACATTGGCGGGCGGACGACCCAGAAAATCAGGGCGTCCCGGTCCAAAGTCGACCTCGTTCGCAAGGCCCCACACCGCGACCGAGGCATGATTATAATTCTGCCGGATCAGATCCTGCAATTGCTGATGCGCATTGGCGCGCAACTCGGGCGACACTTCCTTGTCATCACCCAAAGTCCAGGCCGTCACCACTGCGATCTCATCCCACAGGATCAGGCCGGTGCGGTCGGCAATCTCATGGATGGGCGAGCCATGCTGATAATGGGTGAGGCGAATGGTGTTCGCGCCCATTTCCCGAATGATATCGACGGTATCGGAAACCTCTTTCGGGCCGAGCGCCCAGCCCTTGCCTTCCCAATCCTGATGGAGGCCAACACCGTGCAGCTTGAGCGGCTTTCCGTTGAGGAAAAAGCCCTTGGCGGGGTCGAGGCGCATGGTGCGGATTCCGAAGGCCTGATCTTGCGTGTCGAGCACTTCGCCGGTCTCTGCACGCACTTCCGTGCGCAGGGTATAGAGATACGGGTCGGCAACGCCCTGCCATAACCGCGCGCGCTTCACGGCAAGCTGCTGAACGGGCTGGGCTGTTTCACCCGCCTTCAAGGCCAGAATCTGCTCGGCTTTCGCGACCGATTTGCCAGACGCATCGACGAGCTGGGTGACAAGGCGAACGGTGTGCGCCGCGCCGCCATCATTGCGGATGCGCGAGCTCACCTGCACATCGGCATTGCGACCACGCACCGTCTTGGTCTGCGCGTAAACACCCGGCCCGCCAAAATCGAGCATGTCGATATGCACGGCGTCCGTAACGATCAGGCTTACCGGCCGATACAGACCGCCATGAATGAAGAAGTCGCCCGTCAACGGGAAGGTGGCTGGCGTGTTTACACCCTTGGCCGGCTGGGTATTGTCCACACGCACCACCAGCACATTCGCTTGCCCCGGACGCATGGCAGCCGTCGCGTCAAACCGGAACCTTGAAAATCCGCCGCGATGCTCGCCCAGTCGCACGCCGTTCAGCCAAACTTCCGCCAAACGGCTCGCGGCATCAAATTGCAGCCACGCTCGACGACCGTCTGTCAGCGCGGGCGCGCTGAACGCCAGCTTGTACCAGCCCACGCCTTGCGTCTTGTTGATGTTCTCGGCGGTATTGATGTGGCTGGCCGGATCGCCAAGATAATAGCCGGCACGGTTCCAAGTGTGCGGCACCGAGACCTTTTCCCAGCCCTCGCTGCCTATTTGGGCGGAGGTCGGATCGACCACACCACCCATTTTGAAGGCCCAGCCGTCGCTGAGCGTCGTGACGTCCCGGGGCGCCTGCGGCACTTGCGCGACGAGTGCGGAGCTGAGGCAGGCTGCTGCCATGAAGTGAGAACCCCAGCGGGCAGCAGACCAAGTCATGTTGTTCTTCCTAACCTAAAGCTCAAATTATCGCGTCGATCGTTTGATGTTAGCGGCCCGCTGCGGGCAGCAAATCACCATATTTCTTTTCGAGCTCACGCGTGAACTCGTCCCGCTTGCGGAGCGCATCGAGCATTCCGTTCGCATCATAACCCGCCACCTGCGCCTTGATAAAGGCAGCGCCCTCACGGCCCCACTGATCACGTTGTTCGGCAGTCACCGGCTCGACAAAGCCGCCATGCTCGGCAGGGTCGGGATAGAAGCTGCCAGCGGGCGTGCCATTGAACGGCGGTGCATAGCGCGAGAGATTGCTCGGATCGCGCAGGATTTCGTGCTTGGGCTGGGTCAGGCCAACGGGGATGTCGTTGAGGCGCCCGACAAGCTGATAGGAACCATAGATGCTCAAATTGCGCGCATTGGGCGGACCATCGCCAAAGCGGGGCGGCCCCTCGCCGGGCTTCGTCGGACGGACCATGCCGGTATCCATCCACAGCACCGGCACATGATATTCATCGAACGTCTCGCGCACGAGCGGCAGCATCGTGTTGGCCGAAGGGCCATGCGACGTCAGAAACACTATGCGGCGGAAGCCCTGGCGGATCAGCGAGCGCGTGATCGCCTTGAGATAGGGCAGACTGTCTGAGGTCGAGACATAGACTGTCGCCGGGCTCGTCGTCGTGCCGCCGGGATAGAAATAGGCGAGGTAAGGCATGACAAGACCGTCGCTCTTGGCGGCAAGCTCCGTCGCATAAGCGAGCGGGATGACATATTCGACATCCGTAGGGCTGCCGCCATTCTGCTCGACCGGGCCGATCGGCACATAGATCACATCATTGCGCTTGAGATATTCAGTCACTTCCCAGCCGGTCAGGGTGGTCAGCAACCGCGAGCGCATCTCGGGCACGGCCTTTGTCGCCTTGGCAGGGGCTGACTTCTGCGCCGACGCAGGCGTCGCCGTTACGGCGATGGCCGCTGCTGCAACGAGAGAAAGAATTGGCGTCACGGTCTTGAGAAGGTTTTTCATGAGATCCCCAATTTCTAGAACGCTTGGAATCGCCGAGGCGCGTGCCGATAAAGGGCAGCCATGCGCCAGAAATGTCTGAGAGTGGGAAGTGTGAACACCCCACCCTCAGACGCTATCTATTAGAAGGAGAACCTCACGCCGCCCTTATACGTCCGGCCCATCAGGTCGTAATAGGCGCTGCCCGTTGCAGGCAGTGGTGGGTTGCGGTTGAAGACGTTGTCGACGTTGAAATAGACCGTGATATTCTCGCTGCTGCCCAATTTGTAGCGAACACCAAGGTCAAGATAGGCGGCGTCCAGGATGGTGTTATTATTGATGCTGGTCGCAAGTGCAGGATTATATTCAGGCTCGCCGGGACCGAAGAGACCATTATTCACATTAGACTTGGACACGAACCGCACGTTGGCGTTCAACCCAACACGTCCGACTTCATAATCCGCCGTGTAGTTGACCAGCCACTTGGGCACACCAGCAGGACCACCGAACTGCGCGCCGGTCTGGCCCGCACGATCGATACCATTCGGGAAGAGCGTGGACACATCGGTCGACGACTTGAAGGAAATCGCATGGGTTGCGAGCAAGTTCATGCTCAAAACGCCATTCGCCAGAGGCTGGCGATAGCTGACCTGGAAATCGAGGCCCTTAGCCTTGAAGCTCGCGACGTTGGCCGTGATGCCCTGTGCGCCAGTCAGTTGCCCGGCCACAGGATCATTATTGGCGAAGCTGAGCAATGAGCACCAGCTATTGTTGGTGTAAACACCGCCTACGAAGCAGTTGTTCACTACGCCTTGCGTGCTGGTCGACGTAATCGCATCCTCGATCTCGATATTATAATAGTCGACCGAGAATTGCAGCCTGTTGAAGAAGCTTGGCTGATAGGTGAAGCCCACCGTCTGCGTGGTCGCCTTTTCGGGCGTCAGATTGGGGTTACCGCCAACGAAGAAGCCTGCATTGTTCGTTGGCCGGGCGACACCCACGCGGGGATCGTTTGGCAGCGGTAGTGAGGCTGTTTGCGGCGTGAACAGTTCGATAAGGTTAGGCGCACGAATATCGCGCGAGCGTGTCGTGCGGAACAACAGCCCGTCGATCACTTCCCAGGTCAAGCCGGCCTTCCAGGTCACGACGCTGCCGGACGTGCTGTAATCCGTGACGCGGACCGCGCCGTTGAATTCCAGCTTCTTGGCGAAGGAAACATCCGTTGCCAGCGGCACGATCGTCTCGAAATAGGCTTCCTTCACAGTCTGAGCGACCTTTGGCAGGACAATGCCCGCAGTCGTGAACCAGGCGCCGGATCGCGATAATGGATCAGACGAAAGCTCGATGGACTCCTTGCGGTAATCTACACCGATGCCAATCGAAACCGGGCCAGCCCATGTCGAGAAGGGCTCACCCTGCAAGTTCGCCGACACGTCGTTCAGCACCGTCTTGCCAGTGCCTGTCGCTGTGCCGATGATGTCCGCACGCGCGGCGTCCGACACACTAGGCGCACCCAGAATGTTGATCGGCACGCAACCCGCTGCCCGCGCTGTCGCATTGCGGCAAACGATCTGACCATTCAGGGAAACCGCATCGAGCGCGCTGCGGAAGTTCACATTGTTGAAGTTGTTGAAGATCGAAATGTCAGAGGTGTTCTGGCCATAAACATAGGACACATCCCACTTCCAGCTGTCACCAAAAGAACCCTCGACGCCGGTCTGAACGCGGATAAGCTCTTTCTTGACCGTCCGGTAATTGGGGCCGAACGCCAAACCGACATAGCCCACGGAAAGCCCGCCGGTCGGCACAAGAGCGAACTGCTCAGGCGTCAATGCCTGCGCGAGATAAGGGTTGTCACGCGCGATCGTAAGCGCAGGGCCTGCACCCGCACCGTCGCGCCGTGTGATGATCGAGCCGGTCGACGAAACATGCGAGTAAAGTGGCGACACATAAAATGTCAGATTATCGCTCGCTTCGAACGACACTTTACCCATCACATTGTAGCGGGTCTGCGCAGGACGCAGCTGCTCGGTCGAAAAATGGTCGATCCCCGCAGCGCGGTTGGCAGCCACGGCGGCATCTGAGAAAAAGTCCAAGCTGGAGGTCAGGTTGGACAGACCAGGCGTGAACCGAGCCGTCGTAACGCCGCCAGCAGCCGTTGGCACGAATGCCAGCCCCCTTAGCGCGCCGTTGGAAAGGATTAGACCGCCGCTCGTGCCGGTGCCGAAATAGGAGCCGTTGGGTGCGAGGATCGTGCTGGGCGTGCCAGCCGGCCGGTTCGTGATGGTTGCGCTCGCCCAACCTTCACGCCCCCAGGGACGCGCCGTGTTGTAAATGTCGCTGCCACCATCGTCGAAATATTCGAACCCGATCACAGCATGGCCGCGGCCACCTGCAAAGCTTGTTCCGGCAGCAAGCGTTGCAAACTTGGTCTTGGCATCGCCATATTCGGTTTCGCTATATTGCGCCGAACCCTTGAGGCCGGTGAAGCGGTCATCGAGTTGGAAGTTGATGACACCCGCGACCGCATCCGATCCATAAGCCGCCGACGCGCCGCCCGTGACCACATCGGAGTTGCGGATAAGAACTGTAGGGATCACGTTGAGATCGGTCGATCCCGCCGTATTGGCGGCGCCGGGAACAATGGTTTGCGGCAAACGCCCGCGATCAAGAAGAACCAATGTGCGCGTTGGGCCCAGACCACGAAGATCAGCCAAGAAGGCACCTGTGTTGCCAAGGCCGCCAGCATTTGGCGAAACAGCCGCCCGGAAGGCCGGCACCTTGTTCAGCGCATCGCCGATATTGGTAATAGCGCGCTGCAGAACAAACTCCTGACTCACCACAGTCGTCGGCGTTGGCGCTGTGTAGCCATCACGCACGATTCGCGAGGCGGTGACAACGATATCCTGCACGTCAGCTTCGGACTGGGGCGCTGTTTGCGTGCTCGGCGACGCCTGCTGCGCTGCAACTGGCGATGCAATGATCAGCGCAGAAACGCCGGTCAACAGCCCAAGCTTGAGGCTACGCTGCTGAAGGCTGGCCGAACCACCGCCGAAAAATGAGAAAATCCCGCTCACGTCACATCCCCTACCCATAGATTTGGCCTGATCACCTTGTATGGATTGGCTATATCAATTAAAATTCCTACTGTCGAGATTAGTTGGCCAATTTTATCATTTGGCTGCATCCCGACTACTGAGATCGCCGGAAAAGCGAGTATGTGTTCGGCCGCGGCTGAATCAAAAGAATTCTTGCAATCTTAATTGGTAAGACCAAATGTTGCGCAGGTGAGCGAGGCGAGTTGATTGCACCAGCTAAATAAGCCGCTCCAAAAGTGCCGTATTTGCGAGATGAAGGTTGTTGGATGGTCGCCGGAATACAAGGCACTCATCCTTCCGGCACCAGAAGGGCACGCTAGGAGAATATGGAATTAGTGCCCAAATTCTCGCGGAACTGGGAGCGCGTGACATCGTTCTTCTGACCGATCGTCACCGCGTTCCGGTCGGCCTTGAAGCTTATGGTCTCAGGATCGTTGAGCAACGAGCCTTCTGATCATGGCGCGACGGTGATGATGGCGCGCCGATAGCTGGTAAGCGCGGGCGTGCCGGAATCCGTGACCTCAAGAATGACATGATATGCAAGGGGTGTAGCCAGCGGGGGCGTGTTTTCTGCGTTCTTCGTGAATGCAGGGACTGCGAAACTTGCCTGCTGCCTGTCAGCGCCTGCGATTTCCAGTTTCGGCACGCCATAGCCGGGGGCGGCGCTCGGTTCTTCATACTGCCACCAGCGATAAGTGAGGCGGTCCCCATCTCTGTCGCGCGTACCGGTCGCACTGAGCTTGACGGTGGACCCGACCTTCGCAGTCAATGCGATCGGTGCAAGACCGGACGCCCCATTCAGGATAACGTCCGGGTTGTGATTGGCGCTTTTGACATCGGGCGAAAGGCTCCAGGCAATGCGCGCCGCAAAGTCGTTTTGGAAGGCATTGCGCCAGCGGAAGATGGTGGCCTGATTGCCTGACCAGCTTTTGCCGTCAGCATCCACAAAGCGATCCTGCGCGTCTCCCCGATGACCAGACCCTTCATAGGACTGAATATAACGGCCGCCCCAACCACCCCATTCAGGATGCTCAGGCTCGTTTAGGCCATTGGCAATCAGGCCGAGAAAGGATGGCGTGTCGCCTTCCATGATGAAGGTGTGCGGCGGATATGTTTCGCCCAGCGGCCCTCGCCTGATATGCTTCGCCAGCCAAGGGTTGGTCACCATGTCTGCGCCCGGCCACTTCTCCGGCCGGAAAACATCGCCAGAAATGCCGATCCACGCCGCCATCCCATATTGGCCCCAGCCGTGGACGCTGGCGATGTAGAAGAGGTCCGGAAAATTCTGCCGAAGCCAAGGCCCGGCGTCGTCCTGATCCGAGATAGAGTAAACGCGAAGCTTGGCGACAAACGCCTTCACTTGCTCGGGGTAACGGGACTGGCGAACGGACCACAGTGCCTGCGCGAGGTCGGCTGCCCCGCCCCACACGGGGATATAGACCGGGCGCGGATCAGGGCGGTCTACGACATCGATGATGTGCCGGGAAGCGGCGCTATCCTTGCCCTCACCAACGCCACGCATGCCGTAGGTCGCTGTTCCTTCTCGGACGGCAGCATTCAGCGTAGCCACGTCTGGATAACCATTTGCGTGGCGACGCAGGTTGCTCAGCACTTTGCCATAAGCCTCGATCCGGTCACCGAGAAGCTTGGGCTGGACGCGATCCCGCTGCCAAGTCGATGTCGTGGCGATCAGCCCTTCGACATCAAGCTGATTGGAATAAAGGAGGAAGCGGACGAAACTCTCGGAATCATCGGGCTCGTTGCCGATATCCGTCAGAACGATGACACGTGCCTTGCCCTGTGCTGCGGCGGACCCTGCAGAGGCTATACTGACCATCAGGCCGACTGCAGTTAGAACGTTCTGCACCATGGTTGTTCGGGACAAAAGCCAGTTCCTTCTATCGATTGGCGTCGGTGACTTGCGAATGCTTTAGCCGTGCGTATTCGTGATCCAGCGCTCATCAGCTAGCGGCTGGGGTTTCCCAAAAAGCGGTCATCCGTTCACATGATGTTGTCTGCGAGGTTTGCTACGCAGCGGACAGTTACACGCACTGTTGTGCCGCCAATGACATTTTTGTGGAAGCTAAGTGCGCCGCCAAAGCGCGTCAGCAGCCGATGGGCCGTCAGGATACCCAGGCCGAACCCTGGCGTATTCCGGGCCCGCGCTTCATCGGCACGGAAGAAGGGGTCTAGCACCGCCGCGAAATGCTGCTCGGCAATACCCGGTCCGTCATCGTCAATCTCGATGAGCCAGTCGTCGCCCGACGGACGGACCGTGACACCCAGCCTCATTCCATATTGCACGGCATTGTCGAAGAGTGGCTTGAGCGCGAGTTCCAGTGGCTCACGATACGTCCGTACGATCGCCTCTGCGGGCGCCTTCAGAGCGGCCTGCACGCCATAGTGCTCCAGCAATCCCGCGATCGATGACGTGAGATCAAAGGATGATAAGTCGCTCTCCAGATGCTCAGCGCGCAGGAAGGCCTGCAGCGACATGATCATCGCCTCCATCTCAGCCGCGCTACCTTGGACGATGCGGCTGATCTCTGTGTCGGACACAAAATCAGCGGCGAGTTTCAGGCGGCTGATCGGCGTGCGCAGATCATGGCTGATCGCCTCAAATGATTTGGACTGATTATTTTCGAGATCGGAGATGCGCAGCTGCATCTCATTGAACGTCCGAAAAAGCCCGCGAATATCGGAGGGGCCACGCTCCTCTAGCGGTGTGGGGCGATCTCTCCCCAGCCCGGCCGTAGCCTGCGAAAGCCGGTTGAGCGGCATGGCCAGGAGATGGAGACCGTACAAACCGAAAGCGACGCACAGCAAGGTGATCGCGAGCGTGGCTGCAATCGCCCTCAATACGATTGGCCAGCCGGACGAAATATCGCGCGAGCGAAAATTCAGCCAGTTGCCGTCCCTCAGCGCCATATCGACCCGACCAAATCCTGCCGCCCCGCCGCGCCCGGCACGATTCTGAGCATGATGTCGCGCGCCGCAAGACCCGGCTCCCAGGCGACGATATGTTCGCAAATCCGGGTCACCGCATCCTCATCATGCGACCGGGTGACGCTCGGTTGCCTCCCAACGTGGACATCAAGATACTGGCTCGACATCGTCCGCGCAGTAAGAGCGGGATCCAGGCGATGGATGCGGTCGCTAACGACCAGCAGTTCCGCCACCCGCCGCGCATGATCCTGATGCAGGGCGTTCCGGTCGATCGCCTCGTAGAAAAGGATACTCGCCGTCACTTGCACCAGCGCGACCAACAGGAAGAGCCCCATAGCATAGGCAATTAACCGCTGTGACCGAAGGGGGCGAAGGCCTGCGGACGACCCGGACTGCGCTGACATCTTATCTCCCTTTCAGCGTCCCGATATCTTTCTTCGCCTTCGACTGGTGTCATCAATGCCGAAACATAGCCAAGTGCGGACATTTGCGGAGTGGAGCAACCGTTGTCATAACTGTCGTTTACTAACGTGGCGCAGTTCTATTGCGGCAGGAGCTTTTGCTTTTTTGCATTGAATTCGGCATAAGCGAGAACCATGCTTTCCTCAGCGCAACGAGCTTATTAGCTCGCCTGCTTTCGATGAGCGTGCGGCCAGCGTAGGTGAGCGCGAGTTTGAACTCGCGCTCAAGGGTGCAATGCCCTTACTGCCCTCGCCGCTGTATCGATCGGTCAGAAGCGCTTGCGCAGATTCACCGCCCATTCCCGCGGACGGCCAGGCTGCGCGATGGAGTAGCCCTGCGATCCGATGGTCTGATCGTTGACGGTCAGCAGATAATATTCGTCAAACAGGTTGGTGACTTCCAGACCGAGCTCGAGGTCGTCGGATTGGTTGCGCCAGGTGAGCCGCGCATTGGCAATGGTGTAGCTATCGATGCGGTTGGTTGAGCGATTTGCCGCTTCGGTGAAGACGACGCCCTGATAAGCGGCATCGAGCCGCGGGGTGAGCGAACCGGCCTTGCCAAGGTCGATCTCATACTGCGCGCCGATGCTCCATTTCCACTTTGGCGTGTAGGGAGCGTAATCGCCAAATTGCGGACCGTTGATGTTGCCGGGCCCGCCCACGGTTGCAGTGGTGGTGACGTTGGTCACCGGGTTGGTTGTGGTGAACGACCCGAACTTTTTATAGTCGAACTCCAGATAGCTTAATGCCGCATCGATCAGCATGCCGGCGACTGGCCGGATCGTGGTCTCCACCTCGATGCCCTTGATCACCGCGTCGCCCGAGTTGATTGGTAGCTGGCAGGGGATGCCGGCGCCCGGTCCGGTTAAAGCCGTGCAATCGTTCAGGCGCAGCTGGATGCCTTTATACTTGCTGTAGAAGGCAGCGATGTTCAGGCGAACGCGTCGGTCGAAAAAGTCGCTCTTGAGCCCGAGCTCATATGAATCCAGCGTTTCCGGATTGAACGAGATCGCCTGTTGCACGAAGAATGGCCTCGGGTTGACGCCACCGCCCTTAAAGCCAGTCGAGAATTGGGCGTAGGTCATCAGGTCGTCGGTCCAGGCGTACTGAAGATTGGCCCGGTAATCGACACGATTGCCGCTATATGCGCCGATCAAACCGTTCAGCGGCAGGACGCCGTTGGCCGTAATGGACGTCGGATCGTTATACGGGCGCTGGCGCACATATTGGTAAACCTTCGATTCCTTGGTGTAGCGAATGCCGCCGGTAGCCGTCAGGCGCTCGATCGGACTCCAGGAGAGTTGAGCAAAAACCGCCTTGCTGTCGGCATCCACCTTATCGTTTTGCTGGAACTGCAGGGCTGAGGAACGCAGATCCTGGAAGGTTGCGGAAATAGAGCGCTGATCGCTGTAATATCCGCCGACAGTATATTGAATCTGGTCACGCTCGCCGAACGAACCGTTGAGGCGTAATTCCTGGCTGAAGAACTCGAAGCCGACCGGGCTGTACCCCAAACTGTGTGACAGCGGCGAAGCGTCATTGTCATTGGAGAATGAGGAATCATAGGTGCGGTAGGCGGTAATCGAAACGAACTGAAGCTTGTCGACAACGTCCCATTCGAGCTGGCCCGACACGCCCCAACCCTCGAAGCGCACGCGGCCATCCCCCTTGGCTGCGCGATACGGCCCATCCGCCGGCATGTTGAACGAGGCATAGTTGCAGAAATTGCCGCAAACGAAACGCCGATCATAGGGAACCGTGGTTGGGAAAGGCTGGATATCACGCGGGACCGGGCCTGCGGACGACGTGCCTGGGGTATAGGGCAGGTTCGGCGTCAGCGGGAAGATCGGGCTGGCCGGACCTCCATTTGGATAAACGCGATCGAGCAGGATGGTGCCGGCGGTATAGCGGCTGTCGATGCTGTAATCACCGATGATGTTGATATCGATCCGGTCGTTGGGGCGAAAACGCAGCTGGCCTCTCACAGCAGAGAGATTGACTTCACCTTCATCGGCAACTTTGCAATCGGTCCTGTTGGTTTGAGCAGGTATGCCGCCCGCCGGATTCATTGGAACGGTGGCGCCAGCGCGATTGACGAATGTCGTTGGTCCACCGGCTGGATAGACGCAGCCGAAATCCAGGCGATCAACATAACCGCCCTGCTTTTTTGAGACGCCGGAGATCCGCACGTCGAGATTTTCAGCGAGGTTGAAATCTGCGCTGCCGCGAATGTCCACCCGATTGCGGCTGCCATAAGTTGCTGAAACATAACCGCTATTATCCCCGGTGGGGCGCTGGGAATAGAGCTTCACCGCGCCGCCAATGGAGTTACGTCCAGCGAGCGTGCCTTGCGGGCCGCGCAGCACTTCGACCCGGTCAAGATCGAGCAAATCGAGGACCGATCCAGTCAGCGTGGCGTAGTACACATCATCGACATAAAGTCCGACGCCTGGCTCGACCGCTGGATTAAAGTCAAATTGGCCAACGCCACGGATCGATGCGCCCATTGAGGGCCCGAAGGTGGCACCCTGCGGTTTGAGAGTGACCGAAGGCGCCTGATTAGCGACCTGTGAGATGTCGGTCTGGCTGCGCGCCTGGAGCATCTCTGAGTTGACGGCGGTGATTGCCAAAGGCGTATCCTGCAACCGCTGCTGGCGGAACTGCGCGGTTACGACGATTTCGCTGCCTGCGGCATCGTCAGAATTGCTTTGGGTGGCCTGCGCGTCATCGGTTTGCGCTTTTGCGGTTGTCCCGAGGCCAGCAATGAGCGCCGCCAGCGCGCATCCAGTTAGCTTACGGACGAGATCCGAACGCGTCGCAACGATTGCCATCGACTTTCCTCCCCTGCATCTAATTCTGATGCTTGCTACAAGTTGAAACATCTACATGTGCAGCATGGTTGAGCAAGATCATTGTTGCAGCTGTTACCGTTTTATGGTTCAACGACAGGCGCGGTTGTAGTAATGCAACACTGGCGAGTTTCATTCCGCTTCGCAGAGCTGCGTTTGTAGCGATGCGATGGATTTTCCGGCTCTCCATAATGCCAGTCGGCTTTGCATGATCGCTGGCAGTCTGCAGAGCCGCCAGCCTGCTTAAAGTTCGGCCGATATCTTGTGAGCAACTGTTGGACGTTATGGATTTTTCGAGCTTACGGGGCGAACAGAAATGACCGTTATGGATTACGGGGAAGAGCATCGGCGAAGTGCCCGGATCGGGCGCTGGGGCGGGCAGCAGTGGCAATCCTGAAGATCCTGTCCAAGACTTGATTGGCAGCGCGGCGCAATCGCGCCGACGACGCCTGGCACTGCGGAAGGAGAGGACGCCATACCTCGGCCCATGTGGGCTCACCTGCTGGCTGAAGGAGCCATGCTCACGTCCGATACCTATCTTCGCCAATCTGGGTAACCGCCAGCCTCCCCTCACATTGCCCAGCACGCAACAGGTCCGGCAATGCTCGGTCGCACTCGCCAACAAGAGGGCGCGCATCACTGGACGCGCGAGTTACAGGCGATGGGACATGAGGTGCGACTAATCCCACCGGTCTACGTGAAGCCGTTTGTGAAGCGCAACAAGAACGATGCGATCGATGCCGAAGCGATCTGCGAAGCGGCGCAGCGCCCCGGCATGCGCTTCGTTGCGGTGAAGAGCGAGGCGCAGCAGGCTGCTGGGCTCGTGTTCCGGACACGCGATCTAGTGGTGCGTCAGCGCACCCAGCTCATCAATGCGATCCGAGGTCATTTGGCCGAGTATGGCTGGGTGGCGCCGCGCGGGACGGCGCATATGACGATGCTTGCCGACCTCCTCGAGGATGAGGAGATAGCCTCGACCCTGCCGGAAGCAGCGCGGCCGATGTTCAGGCTCATGGTCGAACTGCTGGCCGATCTCGACGAGCAGATCGCCGTGCTTGACCGTGAGATCTCCCGACGAGCAAAGGAGGACGAAGCAGCCCGGCGGCTGATGACCATACCCGGCATCGGTCCTATCGCGGCGGCCGCCATCATTGCGCTAGCTCCACCGATCGAGACGTTCCGCAAGGGTCGCGACTTTGCGGCCTGGCTCGGCCTCGCCCCGCGCCAGCACTCGACTGGCGGCAAACAGCGGCTTGGAAGCATATCTAAGATGGGCGAGCGGACCATCAGGCGGTTGCTCATAATCGGGGGTAGCTCAATGGTGCGTCAGGCGTGTCGCCTTGGCGCGCCGACGGGATCATGGCTGGAGCGAATGCTGGCACGCAAACCGCGCATGCTCGTCTCGGTCGCGCTGGCGAACAAGATGGCGCGCATGGTCTGGGCGCTGCTCACAAAGAAGGAAGATTACAGAGCTCCGGCGGCGGTCGCGGTGTAAGCCGGGACAGCAGCCAGAGGCGTCGGGGACGTAGGCGGTCGAAGGAGGGTATGGCACAACAGTCGGCGAGACGGGGCCGGAAGAACCAGTGAATGGCAGAGCGCTACCCAAGCGCGCAAACCTGTAATGGATCCGGTCCGCGAACTCCCATACTGGCCCAGCTATGGCGCTACTCATCGAGGCCGGACAGATGATAGCATCCGACTACGTGCCAACACACCCAAATTTACTGCTTGCATCCGAAGGGGCGCCCACAGATGTCATTCGCGCGCTATTATCAGCCCGTGGAAACCTGCCCTACGTTCACACTCGAGCATGCTGTCGCTGCGCGGCCGTAACGCGCCGCATAATCAGTTCCTTCAACATGCATGCGCAGTCCGCTCGAACATTTCGACGGCCGCTTCGGCGTTAATGATGAGCGGATCTTTCCCTTGACCTGTTAAAAAACGAACACCAGATTGATGCCCACATTGGCTGAGATGTTGTCGTCAGCGACTGACCCGGAAATCCGGAACGAACGCCCTTAGCGGCCTCAGCGGATGCCGAACAATGCCTCACAGCCTGCCGGCCTGAAGCGCCCGCACGGCATAGTCACAGGCCCGCGCGGTCAGCGCCATATAGGTGAGCGACGGATTCTGGCAGGCCGATGAACTCATCTGCGCGCCGTCCGTGACAAAGAGGTTGGGCACGTCATGCGCTTGGCTCCAGCGATTGAGCACAGATGTTTCCCGATCATATCCCATCCGGGCGCCGCCCATTTCGTGGATCGATGTGCCGCCATTGTTCGGCTGGTCAAAGCCCATGATGACCTGCGCGCCTCCGGCGACCATCATTGCGCCCGCCTCTCGCTTGGCGTCGGCAAGCGCCGCCAGCTCTTCCTTGCCATGGGCGAAGTGGATTTCGAGCTGGGGAATGCCATGCCGGTCCGTCTGCTTGCTGAGGCGCAGACGATTGCGCGCGCGGGGAAGAGACTCCACGAAAGCGACAAGCACCATCGTCCAGGGCCCGACCTTTTGCAGCTCGTCCTTAAACCCCTCACCAATGCCCGCCATCCGCTTGCCGCGAGCCCATGCCCCCTGGAGCGCGCCGCCCTGAAAGAAATAGCCGCGGGTAAAGCCCTCGCCGTCAAGCTGGTCGAGATTGCGAAAGCGAGGCACGACGATGCCGGTCGGACGATTCCCGTAGGTCGTGCGGTCCTCAAAGCCCGGCACCATGGCGAGCGCGGAAATCGTGTTCGCATGGTCCATGATGTGCGTGCCAAGAACGCCGCTGCCATTGGCGAGACCATTGGGCATCGCTTCGCTGGCGGAATTCAGCATCAGCTGCACCGAATTGAACGCGCCCGCATTGAGAAACACGATCCGCGATGATGCCGCACTGCGTTCACCCGTGTTGCGATTCACCCAGCGAACGCCCGTGACTCGGCGCCGCGCCGCGTCATAGTCGACCTGTTCGACGATGGCGTCAGTCACAACGGTCAAGCGGCCCGTCTTCATCGCGGCGGGCAATGTCGAGGATTGCGTCGAGAAATAGGCGCCGTAGGAGCATCCCCGCGCGCAGATGTTACGGTTCTGGCAAGCGCCGCGCCCCTCCCCTTCCTTCGCTTGCGTCAGGTTCGCCGTGCGGCCGATCGTGATCAACCGGTCAGGATATTGCGCCAGAATGCGCTCGCGCAGCGCCTGTTCCACCACGTTGAGCGCCATGGCTGGCTGGAAGCGACCGTCCGGCAATTGAGCAAGGCCCTCAGCCGCACCTGACACACCGATGAACTCTTCGACCTTGTCGTACCAGGGCGCCAGGTCGGCGTAGCGGATCGGCCAGTCCGTGCCATGTCCGTCCCGCTTGTTCCCATCAAAGTCGTAGTCCGACCAGCGGTAGCATTGCCTGCCCCAGGTGAGCGAGCGACCGCCAAGCTGGTAGCTGCGGAACCAGTCGAACGCCGTTCCCTGCCCTGTCTGATAGGGATTTTCCCGGT
>CAMLFF010000008.1 GCA_946479185.1 uncultured Sphingobium sp. | reverse complement strand
GCGGGGTTACGTGGATCATCCTCTGGGATGCCCGCTTCCACCTTGCCGACAAGATCAGCGCCAACATCGGCTGCCTTGGTGAAGATGCCGCCGCCCAGTCGCGCGAAGATCGAGATGAGCGATGCGCCAAAGGCCAGCGCGGTGAGCGCGGCGATGATCGAGCGATCATTGGGCGCAAGGCCAGCGGGGCCGACGAGATACCAGAAGATGCCCGCAATGGAGAGCAGACCGAGGCCCGCCACCAGCATGCCGGTAACCGCACCCGCGCGGAAAGCCAGTGTTAGCCCGCCCTGCAAGGATGTGCGCGCCGCCTCCGCCGTGCGGACATTGGCGCGCACGGAGATGTGCATGCCTGCAAAGCCCGCCACGCCGGATAGGATCGCGCCGATGAGGAAAGCCACGGTGGAGAGCAGCCCCAGCGTCAAAAACATGACAACCGCAACAACGGCCCCGACGATAGCGATGGTGGTATATTGGCGGCCAAGATAGGCCTTGGCGCCCTCTTGAATGGCGCCCGCAATTTCCTGCATTTTCGCGTCGCCCGGGGACGCACTCAACACTTGGCGGCTCGTCACAAAACCATAGATCACGGCCAGCAGGCCGCAAGCTATGGCGATAAAGACCGAAGTCATATCGCATCACTCCCCTATCGCGTCGTCCGGGCGCTTATCGCGCAAGATCAACATCAGGGCGGAACGTAGAGCGCTCGTTCGCGCCGTCAAGCGGATTAACGCGGGATGAATTTTGCGGTCTCTAGCGGGCCTCAGCCATGCTCATAACCCAAGCGCGCAGGCACAGCGACGGCCTTGCCATCCAGCCGCAAGGTCAGCCCCTCGCCCCGCTTGAACCGGCCAACCTCGATCATCCCGTGAGGCGCAGCCATCGTTCCGGGCAGTGCGGCCAGCAGAACATAATCATCCCCGGCGATTGCGGCGGCGATGCGCGCCTCCACGCTATCCCCGCGTAGCGCGACATAGGGTTCAGACAGGGGAATATTATTGATCTCAACCGCACAATCGCTCGCCAGCGCCATGCGCCGTGCGTCGATGAGCAGGCCGTCCGATACATCCATCATCGCATGAGCAACGCCGCAGAGCGATTGCCCGAGCGTGATGTGGGGCGTTGGCACACGATAGGCGCGGATGAGTTCGGCGGGCTCGGTCAGCCCCTCGTTCAGCATCGCCAGCCCTGCGCCTGCATCGCCAATCGGGCCGGAGACAAAGAGCCTGTCCCCTGCCCGCGCGCCGCTGCGTCCCGGCACAACCTGATGCGAGGGCACTTCGCCAATCGCGGTGAGGCTGAAGATGCGCGGCGCTCCGGGCGGCAGGGCAATCGTATCGCCGCCGATCAGGTGCATGCCGAAGCTGCGCAGCGCCCGGGACAGCCCATCGAGAAAGCCATTGTCCCAGGCCTTGTCGCCGGCAAGCGCGTAGTTGAGCAAGCAGGAGACCGGCACCGCGCCCTTGGCGGCAAGATCGGATAGGTTCACCGCCGCCAGCTTCCAGCCGACCGTCTCGGGTGGATCGTCGGCGCGGAAGTGGACGCCTTCTGCCATCGTGTCGCTGGTCAGCACCAACTGCTGCCCGAGCGTGGGCATCACCGCCACATCATCGAGCAAACCCCGCGCGACGGGATCCGTCGCCAGAGCGCGCAGGCGGACGAGAATATCCGCCTCCCCGCTCATTTAAGCGCGCGCGACTTTGGCAATCGCGTCCAGCAAACCGTTGACGAAGCCCGCCTCACGCTTGTCGTAAAAGGCATGGGCGACATCGACATATTCGCTGATGACGCTGGGCACTGGCACATCGACCCGCGCGATCAGCTCATAGGTGCCCGCGCGCAAAATTTGCCGCATGGGCTTGTCCAGCCGCTCCATCGCCCAGCCCTTGGCCAGCCGCGCCGAGATCAGCTCGTCAATCTCGTCCCGCCGCGCATCCACGCCCTTCACGATATCATCGAAAAAGGCGATCTCGGCGGGATGATAGGTCACATCCTCAATGGTCGCGCCAAGACGGTGCTGATGGAACTCATGCAGCAGCGTTGGCAGCGGCGTCTGCTCCATATCGAGCTGATAAAGCGCCTGAACGGCAGCAAGCCTCGCCGCGGAACGGGTCTTTGATTTTGGTACGGTCATCTTGTCCTTCTTATCCAATCGCCTGCGCGCTGGATATGGGCTTTCGCTGCCCTTCTAGAGTCTGCGCTATTTGAGGCGCACCGCAACGCTCGCGGCATGGGCAGGCAAGCCCTCCGCTTGCGCCATCGCCAATGCTGCAGGGCCAATCGCGCCCAGTGCCGCAGCATCGAGCTGGAGAAAGCTGGTGCGCTTCATGAAATCGAGCACGGAAAGCCCCGAGGAGAAGCGCGCGCGCCGCCCGGTGGGCAGCACATGGTTCGGCCCGGCCACATAATCGCCAATCGCCTCAGGCGTCATCCGGCCCATGAAGACCGAGCCTGCGTGGCGCACCTTGTCGAACAGGGGCTGCGGCTCATCCACCGCCAGCTCCAGATGCTCCGGCGCGAGCCGGTCCACCAGCGGCATCGCGGCCTCCAGCGTATCGACGAGGATGATCGCGCCATTGTTCGTCCAACTGATCCGCGCGCGCGGGCCAGTCGCCAATTCGCCAAGCAGCGTCTCGACGGACGCCTCGACCGCATTAGCAAAATCAGCATCGTCGGTGAACAGGATCGACTGGCTCGTCTCATCATGCTCGGACTGGCTCAGCAGATCGGCAGCGATCCACGCGGGATCATTCTTGCCATCCGCCACCACAACGATCTCGGAGGGGCCAGCCACCATATCGATGCCGACCACGCCATAGACTTGCCGCTTGGCCTCCGCGACCCAGGCATTGCCGGGGCCAACGACGACATCGACCGGCGCAATCCTGTCCGTGCCATAGGCCAGCGCCGCGATGGCCTGCGCCCCGCCGACGCGCCAGATTTCGCTCACGCCCGCAATATGCGCCGCCGCCAGCACCGCCGGATTAAGCGCGCCGCCGGGCGTGGGGGACATCATCACGATGCGGTCAACGCCCGCAACCTTGGCCGGAATCGCGTTCATCAGCAGCGAGCTTGGATAGGCCGCGAGGCCGCCGGGCACATAGATGCCCGCCGCTTCCACCGCATTCCAGCGCGCGCCAAGGCGCACGCCAGCGCTGTCGGTCCAGCCGCCCGATTCGGGCTTCTGCTTCTCGTGATAGGTCGCGATCCGCTCAGCCGCGAGATTGAGCGCATCGCGCAACGCATTATCAATCTGCGCATAAGCCTGCGCGCACTGATCGGCGCTGATGCTCCAGCCCTGCGTATCGAGATCGAAGCGATCAAAGCGCGCGGTCAGATCCGCCAGCGCGGCATCACCCTCGGCCCGTACCCGCGCGATAATGGCGCGTACGTCCTGCGCAACATCCTCATCCGCCTCGCGCCGTCCATTGACGAGCGCCTCGAAAGCGGCAGCGAATCCTGCATCGCCTGCGTTGAGTTTAAGCGGCACGGCTGGCCTCCACGGCGGCGCGGAAGCGCTCGACCATCGGCACCAGCTCCGCTGCGCGCATCTTCATCGCGGCGCGGTTGACGATCAGCCGCGCGCTAATGTCCATGATCTTGGCGGTTTCCACCAGGCCATTGGCCTTGAGCGTTGCACCCGACGACACAAGATCGACAATCCGACGCGCCAGCCCCAGCGACGGGGCAAGCTCCATTGCGCCGTTGAGCTTCACGCACTCGGCCTGAATGCCCAGCCGCTCGAAATGATCGCGGGTGAGGTGGGGATATTTCGTGGCCACGCGCACGTGGCTCGGCGCGCTTTCATCCTCCTGCGGGGCATCGACCGGCTCGGCAATGGAGAGGCGGCAATGGCCGATCTGCAGGTCGACCGGCGCATAAAGCTCGGAATAGCCGAACTCCGCGACCACATCCGACCCGACAATGCCGATCTGCGCTGCGCCATGCGCCACGAAGGTCGCGACATCGAAAGCGCGCACGCGGATGATCGAGAGGCCCTCGACATTGGTCGCGAATTTGAGCGCGCGGCTTTCCTTCTTGTGGAACTCTGCCTCCGGCTCAATGCCCGCCTGCGCAAGCAACGGCAGGGCTTCTTCCAGGATGCGTCCCTTGGGGATGGCGAAGGTGATTGAGCGGCTCATGATGGGCCGCGCCTTAAGCGTTTGCGCGCGGAACTGCAATTGCAAGCCGCGCCTTACCGCTACCTCGCGCGCAACGCTTCGCCGCGCCGCGCGTTAGATTGATACAGCAATAAGGAGAATAGACATGGGCAAAGGACTTTTGCTTTGGCTGATCGGCATCCCAATCCCCATCATCATCCTCCTTTATCTCATCTTCTAAAGTGAGATGGATCGTGGCGCCCCGCCTTCAATGGCTGGGCGCCACGCTCAATTTTCAGTCCTCGAAAGGATCGCGCACCAGGATCGTGTCTTCACGCTCGGGCGAGGTCGAAACGCTCGCCACCGGGCACTCGATCAGCTCTTCGATGCGGCGGATATATTTGATCGCCTGTGCAGGCAGATCGGCCCAGCTCCGCGCGCCAACGGTCGTGCCTTCCCAGCCAGCCATCTCTTCATAGATTGGCTCGACAGCCGCCTGATCCGCCGCATGCGCTGGCAGATAATCAATCGCTTCGCCGTTCAGCTTGTAGCCGGTGCAAATCTTGATCGTCTCGAAGCCATCCAGCACGTCGATCTTGGTAAGCGCAATCCCGGTCACGCCAGAGAGCGCGCACGTTTGGCGGACCAGCACCGCATCGAACCAGCCGCAGCGGCGTTTGCGGGCCGTCACGGTGCCAAATTCATGACCGCGCACGCCAAGGCGCTCGCCAGTCTCATCCTCAAGCTCAGTCGGGAAAGGCCCGGAGCCGACCCGCGTGGTGTAAGCCTTCACGATACCGAGCACAAAGCCCGCCGCATTCGGTCCCATGCCGGAGCCGGACGCGACCGTGCCGCTCACCGTGTTGGATGAGGTGACGAACGGATAAGTGCCATGATCGACATCGAGCAGCACGCCTTGCGCACCCTCGAACAGGATGCGCTTGCCCGCCTTGCGCACATCGCGCAGGCGCTTCCACACCGGCTCGGCAAATTGCAGCACGAAGGGCGCAATCTCGCGCAACTCTTCGATCAGCTTGGCGCGATCGATCGGCGGCTCGCCAAAGCCTGCCCGCAGCGCATCATGATGCGCACAGAGGCGATCAAGCTGCGGCTCCAGCGCATCGAGATGGGCCAGATCACACACGCGGATCGCGCGGCGGCCGACCTTATCCTCATAGGCCGGGCCAATGCCGCGACCTGTCGTGCCGATCTTGCCCTTGCCAGCCGCCGTCTCACGCAACCCATCAAGATCGCGGTGGATGGGCAGGATGAGCGGGCAATTATCCGCCACAGCAAAATTGCTGCGGTCGACATGCACGCCCTGCCCTTCAAGCTTCTCGATCTCGCTCTTCAGCGCCCAGGGGTCGAGCACCACGCCATTGCCGATGATCGACAAGGTGCCAGTGACGATGCCGGAAGGCACGAGGCTGATCTTATACACCTGACCATCAACGACCAGCGTGTGTCCGGCATTGTGTCCGCCTTGAAAGCGCACGACGCAATCGGCCCGGTTTGCGAGCCAATCGACGATCTTGCCTTTACCTTCATCGCCCCATTGAGCGCCGATTACGGTAACATTTGCCATGAATACAATTCTCCGCCCTGCCGAGCGGATCCAGCTCGCCCTTCGACAGGACTCGGCGAGCGGACTGGATCGTGCGGGCATCGCGGCCCGGTCCGGGCGGGTCGTTAGCCGCGCTCTTCCTGCCGGTCAAGGCGCGAGGACGTTCGTTAGTGATATCGCGCAACGGTTCATCGCAGCTAAAGGCTCGGTTGGTCAGGTTGCCTCAATCGAAAAGGGGACCTCTCGATGATTCGCAAATCGCTTGTCAGCCTTGCCGCACTTTCTTCTCTCCTCCTCGTCGCAGCCGCTCCAAGCGAAGCCGGTCTGCGGGATCGCCTGCGTGAGCGCGCTGCAGAGCGCTTCAAGGGCCAGCTTGCCAAGGATCAGACGGTGGGCGGGCGCGAGATAGCCTATGGCAGCGACCCCTTGCAGACGCTCTCCATCTGGCAACCGAGCGCTAAGAGCGCGAAACCCGCGCCGCTCATCATCTTCGTACATGGCGGCGGCTGGAAGCGCGGCGACAAGAGCATCGCCACCGGCAAGACCAAGGTCGCGCATTATACCGCGCAGGGCTATGCCTTTGCCTCCCTCAATTATCGCCTCGTGCCGCAGGCGACTGTGGAGCAGCAAGCAGCCGATGTGGCGAATGCCGTGGCAAAGCTGACTGGTCAGGCGCGCGCGCTGGGCGTCGATCCGCGCCGCATCATCCTGATGGGCCACAGCGCAGGCGCGCATCTCGTTTCGCTGGTCGGCACTGACCCCGCCTATCTCAAAGCCGCCGGGCTGAGTGAGAGCGCCGTGGCGGGCATCATCGCCATCGATGGCGCGGCCTATGATGTGCCGAAGCAGCTCACCTCCGGCCCACGCATCATGCACGATACCTACGCGCAGGCCTTTGGGGATGATCCCGCTCGGCAACGCGCCCTCTCTCCGACCCTGCAAGCCGCTGCACCCAATGCCCCGGCCTTCCTGCTCCTCCATGTCGCGCGGGAGGATGGCGCGGAACAAGCCACCGCCCTTGCCGCGGCGCTGCGCAAGGGGGGCACGAGCGCGACCATTGAGGCGATCCCCGGCAAGGGCCTCAAGGGCCATATGGATATAAATCGCAAACTGGGCGACCCGGATTATCCGGCGACGTCCGTGGTCGACGCTTGGATCAAGAAACAAATCGGCATTTAGCCTGTCATTGGCGCAGGACAGCCGATATCATAGCTTCATCAACAGCTTGGCTGAGAGGAAGAAAATGCGTCTGTTCATCATCGGCATGGCTGCCCTCACGCTCAGCGCTTGCAATGGTGCGAGCGAGCGCAACGAGGCGACGCCGCCAATTGAAAACGCCGCAGCAGTGGACAACGCCACGAACGCCGCCAACGCGGTGGATTATGTTACCGCCATCCAGAACCTCTCGCAGACCGAGCAGCAAGGCGTGTTCCTGCGCGCCATTCGCGATGCGGACCTGCCGTGCCGGGATGTCATCTCGGTCGAGCAGGTCGAGCCGATGCAGAAGCAACCGACCTGGCGCGCGCAATGCGATCAGGGCGATGCCCATCTCATCATGGTCAAACCCGATGGCAATGCGCAGATCGTGAGCCGCACCACGCGCTAAGCCTGCGCACCTTTGCCATCGCGAAACTGATTGCGCTTTGGCCTCTATCGCCTAGCATCCGGGCTTAGCTTGGCATTGGGGTTGCATCACAGGTGAGTGGTATCAGCAGCGGGCTTGTCCTGAGTGAGAGCAAGCGGCTGCGCATCGGCAGCATGATGATCTTTTATGTCGCGCAGGGGCTGCCGATTGGCCTGTTCCTCACGGCAATGGCGGCCTGGCTCTCCGCCAATGGCATGCCTGCCGGTGCGGTCGCTGCGCTGGTCGCGACCACCTATCTGCCGTGGAGCTTCAAATTCATCGGCGCGGCGCTGATGGATCGCTACACTTATCTACCGATGGGCCGCCGCCGCGTGTGGCTCATCGTCTCGCAAAGTGTCATCCTCGCCGGGCTGGTGACGGCAGCGGTTGTCGGGCCGATGCCGCACGAGCTGGCGCTGATTTCCGCGCTCGGCTTCCTGATCTTCTGCGGCGGTGCGATGCAGGATGTCGCGGTGGACGGTCTTGCTGTCGATATTCTCAAGGAGGATGAGCAAGGCCCGGCCAGCGCCTTCATGTTTGGCGGGCAGGCTCTTGGCATAGCGACTGGTGGCGCGCTGGGCGGCTATTTGCTGCAACATTATGGCTCCAGCGTCGCCTTCTTCGCCTTCACGCCGCTCAATATCGGCTTCCTCATCCTCGCCATCATCCTGCGCGAACGACCCGGCGAAAAGCTGCTGCCCTGGACGCAGGGCGAGGCATCGGCGGAAGCCAGGGAAGCGCATGGCAGGCCCTGGCTGGAAATTCTGGCCATCACCTTCCGCTCACTCATCAAGCGGGATAGCCTCGTCCTGCTCTGCGCCAGCGTGTTTGGTCGCGCGGTCGGCGGCGCGTTCACGGCCTTCTGGCCTGTGTTCGCGACGACGCAGGCGGGTTTCACCACCAGTGCCTATTCCAGCATGGTCGCCACGGTGGGGCTGGTCTGCTCCGTCGCCTGCATGGGCATCGGCTCGTTTCTCGTGGCGAAGATCGGGCCAAGGCGCGCGACGGTCGTCACTTATGCAGGCTATATCCTGATCGGGCTGGTCTATCTCGTCTCACCAGAGATCGCGACGATCGGCTATGTCTTTGTCATCCTCTCCATCGGGCGGGAGTTGACCGACGTGCTGACCTCCGTGAGCAGTAGCCCGCTGCGCATGCGGCTTTCTGACAAGCGCGTGGGCGCCACGCAGTTCACCATCTATAATTCGATCTCCAACCTGCCGGTTGCCTTGGGTGCGAGCCTGTTCGCATGGATTTATGGCGCTGGCGGATTGGTGCTCGTCATGCCGATCCTGATCGCGATGACGGTCGCCAGCTGCGTCATCTTCGCCCTGATGCGCATCGGCAATGTGATCGACACGCCTGAGGAGGAACAGGCCGAGCTGACGCCGCTCGTCAATTAAGCGCGATCAGACCGCGACCAAGTCGGCGCTCTCGGTTTCGGCAATCCAGCCGCCGCCCAGAACGCGATCCCCGGCGTAAAATACGGCAGCCTGCCCCGGCGCGACGCCATATTCGGCAGCGTCGAACAACAGTCGATCACCCTCCAGCCGCGCCGGGACGGGCCTGGACATTGAGCGGACCTTGGCGTTGAGCGGGCCGCTATAATCCCCACCAATCCAGTTCATCTCTTCTATGCGCGCAGACCGCACGGCGAGCGCGGCCTTTGGCCCCACGATCACCTGTTTGCTCTGCGCATCCAGCCGCACGACGTAAATCGGCTCGGCAAGCCCGCCAATCTCCAGCCCGCGCCGCTGCCCGACCGTATAATGGATGAGGCCCTTGTGTGGCCCCAACACGCGCCCATCGATATGGACGATCTCGCCCGCATCATCCGCGTCAGGCCGAAGCTTGCGAACGATGCTGGCATAATCGCCATCGGGCACGAAGCAGATATCCTGACTGTCCGGCTTCAGCGCGACGCCCAGCCCAAGATCGGCGGCGATCGCGCGCACGGCGGGCTTTTCCATGCCGCCCAAGGGAAAGCGCAGATAATCGAGCTGTGCTTGCGTGGTCGCGAATAGGAAATAGCTCTGGTCCCGCGCCGGATCGACTGCGCGATGCAGTTCCGCCCCCGCCGCGCCCAACATGCGCCGCACATAATGGCCAGTCGCGAGGCAATCGGCGCCCAGATCGCGCGCCATCGCAAACAGGTCCGTAAACTTCACGCCCATATTGCAACGAACGCAGGGGATGGGTGTGCGACCAGCGAGATATTCGTCGGCAAAGCCCTCCATCACCGAATCGCGAAAGCGGCTTTCATAATCAAAGACATAGTGCGCGATGCCGAGCTTATCGGCGACGGCGCGTGCATCGCGAATATCCTGCCCCGCGCAGCAACTACCCGTGCGGCCCACCGCTGCGCCATGATCATAAAGCTGCAAAGTGATGCCAATCGTCTCGGCGCCCGAGCGCGCAGCGAGCGCCGCAACCACGCTCGAATCCACACCGCCGGACATGGCGACGACGATGCGCTTGCCTTCAAGCGGGCGCGGAAGCTGGAAAAGATCATCCATCCATCGTCATATAGGGGCAACCGGACGAAACGGCCAGCGCGCTAAATCCCGGAAAACCAACACATTAGGCGGAAAAACACATATCGGTAATCTCACCTAACAACAAATCACCAGCGCCTTTACGACCGATTATCTTTTGCCTGTTAGCACTTAGCCCATGGGCATGAGTGTAATACCACATGATCAAGGCATGGCCGTCAATCTGGCGGGCGGAGAAGGCAACCGGATTCCGGACCTGACCCTACTGCTCGCCATGCACGCGGCCCGTCAGGCGACGGCGCCAACTGCACGGCAAGTCCATGAGGCTGACCTTCCGGTCGTCCTCGCGGATGAACCGGACCGGCTGACTTTGATCTTCGCATCGAACCGGGTGAGTCCGCACGTCCTGCACAGGGCGGCGGGTTCGTTCAATGCGGAAGTGGCTGCACTCCTGGCGGTGGGGACCAATGGTGAAGGCCACGTTCACTTAGGCGGTTAGCCGAAGGGAAAAGCTTTGAGGCCATCATCATGAGCGAGAAGACCAAGTCATACCGATCCCCGTCGGTGAATGAGGATAAGATGATCGAGAACCAGAAGATACGCCCGGCTCAAGTCGTTGGTCCCCTTGGGGAACCACTCACCCTTGATTCGCTTCCGTCGCCGGACACCACCCGTTGGGTTGTGCGCCGAAAAGCGGAAGTCGTGGCGGCCGTCAATGGCGGTCTGCTGACGGTGGACGAAGCCTGCGAGCGCTACTCCCTCACGCTCGAAGAATTCGCCAGCTGGCAGCGCGCTGTCGACCGGTCGGGCATGCCCGGCCTGCGGGTCACGCGCATTCAACATTACAAGTCGCTCTATGAGCGGCAGCAACGTTACTGAACCATCGACGACTGCCGGGGTGGGCTATGCCGCGCATGGCCTGCCCCGGGTTTTTGCCGACCGGATTTTACCACATTGACCCGCCCGACCCCTCAGGCGGGTTTTTTTCATGCCTGCTGTTCGGCGATATGCTTCATCGCCTCGCGTCTGCTGAGTGGGCTGAGCGTGTCGCCGAGAGATGCCACATAGCGCGTCACCTCAGCCGCATCCGTCCGCGCATATTGCCGCAACGCCCAGCCGATGGCCTTGCGCAGGAAAAACTCCCGCGAGTCCAGCGAAGGCGCGATGCAGGCATAGAGCAGATCGAGATCCGTCTGCCCCTTGCTATTGAGCTGGCAGAGGATCGCACTGCGGCGCTTCCAGATATTGTCGCTACTCGCCCAATTGAGCATCGCGTCCTTCATCGGCGTGCCTTCAGTGGCGAGGATTGCGGCCAGCCTTTGTCCGGCGATCGGATCGATAAAGTCCCACCAGGCGCCGGACACGATCATCTCTTCATACATGGCCAGCGCGTCTATCCGCTGAAAGTCCCGCGCCGAGCGAATGCCGCTCAATGCCAGCGCGGCGTAGCGCTCTTCGCGATACTGGGCGCTGCGCCATAACGTCAGCACATCCGCCTGCCATTGCACGCTCGTCTCATAATGCAAATCCGCGAACAGCGCCTTGCAAGCAGCGCGCAGCGGAACCGCTGAAACACCCAGATATGGCATGGCCGACTTCATATAGGCCTGCATCGCAGGCGCGCGAGCGGGGTCGGCAACGGCCGTGAGCCCTGCGCGAACGCGCTGCGCCAGCACAGTCATGCGCGGCCCCGCCTGGCCCGACGCCTGAACATGCCCGTCACGACCAGCAGGAGCGCGGGCAACCAGACGATCAACAATTCCGAGCGCACGGTCTCCAGCCCCCGCTCGGTGAAGAAGCGCGCGCCGATGGGCGATACGCGGATCGGTTGCCAGTCAAGAAACAGCCGCGTCTTATCGAATGGCCAGAATAGCATCACCCCCTGCCCGCCATCGGTGAGCATATCCATCGCCGCATGGGATGCGAGGCAGACGAAGAGAAACAGCCATGCGCTCAGGCTGCGCGCGGGTCGCCACACCAAGGCGATCAACATCGGCACCAGCGCCGCAAACATCAGCGAATGGATGACGCCGCGATGGCCCCATTCGCTGCCATAGCCAATGCCGAAGCGGAAGCCGATCACATCGAGATCGGGCGCAGCAGCCAGCAGCGCGCCTAAGATCGCCAGACGTGGTGCAATTCGCTGACGCCCCAGCCCGGCGCTCGCGGCAAGAGGGAGCATCGCATGGGTGAAAATGGTCGTCATGACCTGCTTGTGCCCGGATTTTTCCGGCGCGCAAAGCGTCAGGCCAAAAATCAGAAGCCTACAGTCACGCCAGCCGAGACATATTTATGCCCGACATTGCCCTTGATGGCGATTAGCGGCAGCAGCGGCATCGCCACGGTCGCATAGGGCCGCGCCTCTTCATCGCTGATCCGCGCGCCAATGCCGAGCCGCAGCGATGCAGGCAACTGATAGGCCGCCTCGATCCGCCCATAAAGCGCCGTGCCGCCATCCCGCAGAAACACGCCCGCGCCCGGCGTGAGGCTGAACCCGGCCAGCCCGAAGGCATAGCCCGCGCCCAGCTCCGCACCCCAACGCTCATTGGCGCGCGCATAATTGGCCTCCGCGCCCAACCCTTGAGCCTGCGCGGGTGCAGCCGCGACCATCAGGGCAGCCGCAAGTGCCGATGCGATACGAATTTTCATGATATTTCAGTCTCCAGACCCGATTGCCGCCGCGCTAGGCAGCCCCCGCCGCCACGGCAATCATCGGGGGACGAGCCGACTCCGAACAGCGATGAAGCGAACGCTGCTCGCCCCGGTCAATCGCTCAACTTCGCTGCCGCCTCTCTCAGGGGCGGGAGGACCACCTCGAGCAATCGCTGCGCAGAGAGGCGAGCCGCCGCCGTCGCAACATTCAGCGCCGCGACCACCTGCCCCCGCTGCCGCACGGGCACCGCAATCGAGCGCACGCCAATCTCAAGCTCCTCATCGAGCAGGCAATAGCCCTCGCCCGCCACGTTCCGCAGCAGTTGCGCCAGTTTCACCCTGTCGGTCACGGTCTTCGGCGTCAGGGCTTCCAGCCGCACCCTGTCCAGATATGCGATCTGCTTCTCGACTGGCAGCGCGGCCAGCAGCACACGCCCCATCGATGTCGCGTAAATCGGCAGGTTGCTGCCCACGCGCAGCCCGATCGACATGATGCGGATGGCCTCGGCACGCGCCACATAGAGCAGCCGATCGTCATCGATCACGCCGAGCGAGCAGGATTCGCCAAGCTCGTCACGCAGCGAATCCAGCAGCGGTTGCGCCCGTGCCGAGAGTGCCGTCATTGACAGATAGGGATGTCCCAGCGCCAAGGTCTGGCGGCGCACGACATAGCCCGCGCTCTCCGCGCCGACATAGCCCAGGATCGTCAGGGTATGCAGGCAACGGCGCACCGCAGCGCGGCTGAGCCCCGTCTTGCGCGCGGCATCTGCGATCGTCACCGGACGCTCCGCCGCAGCGACCGTGCGCAAGACCAGCAGACCCCGCGCCAGCGACGTCATGAATTCCGGATCGCCCTGTCTCTCGATCATGTCCATCGCCCACCTTTGTCGTTCGATTATCGAACGGTCAATCGGTAATCGATTGACGCAGCCGCCATCCCGACCGATCCATGCCATCGAGAAGGAACAGGCATATGATCGACAAGAGCGTTGAATCAGCACAGGCGGCGGTTGCCGATCTGTTCGATGGGGCGTCCATATTGGTGGGCGGCTTTGGCACGGCGGGCATGCCCAATGAGCTCATCGATGCCGTGATCGATCGCAATGTTGGCGATCTCACCATCATCAGCAACAATGCCGGAAATGGTGAAGCCGGGCTTGCCGCGCTGATCCGCGAAGGCCGGGTGCGCAAGGTCGTCTGCTCCTTCCCCCGCCAATCCGATTCCCATCATTTCGATGCCGCCTTCCGCGCCGGAAAGATTGAGCTTGAGCTGGTCCCGCAGGGCAATCTCGCAGCGCGCATCCATGCAGCTGGCGCTGGCCTTGGCGCCATCTTCACGCCCACCGGCTACGGGACGCAGCTTGCCGAGGGCAAGGAAAGCCGCATCATCGATGGCAAAGGCTATGTGCTGGAGATGCCGATCCACGCCGATTTCGCGCTGATCAAAGGCACAGTCGGGGATCGCTGGGGCAACCTCATGTATCGCAAGACTGCCCGCAACTTCGGCCCGATCATGGCGATGGCGGCGCGCACCACTATTGCGCAAGTCTCGCACATCGCGCCGCTCGGCAGTCTTGATCCTGAAGCGATCGTCACGCCCGGCATTTTCGTTCAGCGGGTCGTCGCCGTCCCCTCTAAATTGGAGCAGGCAGCATGAAGCGCCTTGATCGTCGCCAGATCGCCGCACGCGTCGCACAGGATATTGAGGAAGGCGCCTATGTGAACCTCGGCATCGGCCTGCCAACACTCGTCGCGGACTTCCTCCCCACCGATCGCGACATCTTGCTCCATAGCGAGAATGGCGTACTCGGCATGGGGCCAGCCCCGCAGCCGGGCGAGGAAGACCCCGATCTCATCAATGCCGGCAAGCAGCCCGTCACCTTGCTCGTTGGCGGCAGCTATTTCCACCATGCCGATAGCTTCGCGATGATGCGCGGCGGGCATATCGACGTGTGTGTGCTGGGCGCGTTCCAGGTCTCAACCCGCGGCGATCTGGCCAATTGGCACACGGGTGAAGAAGGGGCGATTCCCGCTGTCGGCGGGGCGATGGACCTCGCCATCGGCGCCAAGCGTACCTTCGTGATGATGGAATTGCAGACACGGGCAGGCGCAAGCAAGCTCGTGGAAGCCTGCACTTATCCGCTCACCGGCCTCGCCTGTGTCTCGCGCGTCTATACGGATGTGGCAATCTTTGAGCTCGGGCCGGACGGCGCGAGCGTCAGCGAGATGGTCGAGGGTTGCACCATCGAGGAGTTGCGCGCGCTGACCGGCCTGCCCCTCACGCTCGCCCCCACCACCGTAGCTTAAAAGGACTCGTGATATGACGCATGCTTTCATATGCGATGCCATCCGCACCCCTATCGGTCGCTACGCTGGCAGCCTCGCGCGCATCCGTGCCGATGATCTCGGCGCGGTGCCGATTCGCGCCTTACTGGCGCGCAATCCGCATCTCGATCCTGCCGCGATCGAGGAAGTCTTTTATGGCTGCGCCAATCAGGCAGGTGAGGATAATCGCAACGTCGCCCGCATGAGCCTGTTGCTCGCGGGGCTGCCGGTTGATGTCCCCGGCGTCACGCTCAATCGCCTCTGCGCCTCTGGCCTTGAAGCGGTGGGTTCAGCCGCTCGCGCCATCCAGAGCGGCGAGATGGAGCTGGCGATTGCAGGCGGCGTCGAGCAGATGAGCCGCGCGCCATTCGTCATGGGCAAGGCGGAGGGCGCCTTCGGTCGTGATCAGCAGTTGCAGGATACGACGATGGGCTGGCGCTTCATCAATCCCGCGCTGGATGCGCTCTACGGCACCGAGACCATGCCGCGCACGGGCGAGAATGTCGCGCAGGAGTTCGGCATCAGCCGCGCCGATCAGGATGCCTTTGCGCTGCACAGCCAGCAACGCGCCGCCGCAGCCCAAGCGAGCGGCTTCTTCGCGCAGGAAATCACGCCGGTGAGCGTCCCCGCAGGAAAGCGTGGCGAAACAGCGGAATTCTCGCAGGACGAGCACGCCCGGCCGGATACCACGCTGGAAGCCCTCACGCGCCTTAAGCCCCTGTTCGGCGCAGATGGCACGGTGACGGCGGGCAATGCCTCTGGCATTAATGATGGCGCAGCGGCTATGTTCATCGCCAGCGAGGCAGCCGCCAAACGGCATGGCCTCACCCCGCGCGCGCGCATCCTCGGCATGGCGTCGGCGGGCGTTCAGCCACGGGTGATGGGTATTGGCCCCATTCCCGCCACCAACAAGCTGCTCGCTCGGCTGAACCTCAACATTGCGGATTTCGACGCGATCGAACTCAATGAGGCCTTTGCGAGCCAGTCGCTCGCCGTGTTGCGCAGCTTCGGGCTCCCCGATGATGCCGCGCATGTCAACGCATCAGGCGGCGCGATTGCGCTGGGCCATCCGCTCGGCATGTCCGGCGCGCGGCTGGCGATGACGGTGGCGCATCAGCTGGAAGCGACGGGCGGACGGCTGGGCCTTGCAACGCTTTGCGTCGGCGTCGGCATGGGGCTGGCGCTGGCGATTGAGCGGGTCTGATGGGGCGCTGAGCAACGCCCCAACGCAAGCTGAAGCCTATTTCTTCGCCGCCACCACGATGATCTCCACCTTATAATCCGGGCTGAATAGCTTCACCTCGCCGGTTGCGCGGGCGGGCGCCGGATGGCCTGCAATCCACGCATCCCAGGCGGCATTCATCTCGTCGAAATCGGCCATGTCCGCCAGCCAGATCGTCGCCGACAACAGATGATCCTTGCTGCTGCCGGTCTGCGCCAACAGAGCGTCGATCTCGGCCAGCGCAGCGCGGGTTTGAGCGGCTATGCTTTCACCGGGCGCGCCAATCTGGCCAGCAAGATAGATGGTGTCGCCGTGGATCACGGCTTCGCTGAGGCGCGGTCCCTGGTCTATGCGGGTGATGCTCATCTTCGGCTCCTAACGAAATGAATGTTCAGCGGTAGCGGCTGATAGCGAGGTCGCCAGCGTCGATCTCCGGCGGGCGGCGATCAATCAGATCCGCGATCACGCGCGCCGAGCCACAGGCCATCGTCCAGCCGAGCGTGCCATGCCCGGTATTGAGAAACAGGTTCGAGATGCGCGTCGGGCCGATCACCGGCGTGCTGTCAGGCGTCATCGGGCGCAGGCCGGACCAGAAGCTCGCCGCCTTCATGTCGCCAGCGCCGGGGAACAGCGTGCCAGCCGAATGCTCCAGCGTCGCCCGGCGGCCTAGCGGGAGGTCATTCGAAAAGCCCGATATCTCGGCCATGCCGCCAATGCGGATGCGATCCCCAAGCCGCGTGATCGCCACCTTGTAGCTCTCATCAAGCAGCGTCGAAACAGGCGCACGTGCGGCATCCACGATGGGCACGGTGAGCGAATAGCCTTTTACAGGATACACGGGCAGCCGGATGCCGAGCGGCGCCACCAATTGCGGGGAGTAGCTGCCCGCCGCGACCAGATAGGCATCGGCAACAATGCGCCCGGCATCTGTCTCGACATGCTGGATGCGCCCGCCCTCTTGCGCCAACCGGCTGATATGCGTGCCATTCAGGAAGCGGACGCCCTGTTCGGCCGCCAGCAACGCCAGCGCATTGGTGAATTTGAAGCAGTCGCCCGTCTCGTCATTCGGCAAGCGCAAGCCGCCCGCAATCGGTGATGTGCTGGAGGCGAGGCCGGGTTCAGCGGCGACACAACCGGCTTTGTCGAGCACTTCGAAAGGCACGCCATCGGCTTTGAGGACCGCAATGTCCTTGGCCATCCCCGCAAGCTGCTTCTCCTCGCGGAACAGCTGCAGCGTGCCCTGGCTGCGCTCATCATAACTTATGCCGGTCTGCCCACGCAGCGCGATGAGGCAATCGCGGCTATATTCGGCGAGGCGCACCATCCGGCTCTTGTTGATGGCATAGTCGCGCGCATTGCAATTGCCGAGCATCGCCACCAGCCAGCGCAGCATGGCCATGTCGACCTTTGGTCGCAGGATGAGCGGCGCATGCTCCATCATCAGCCAGCGCACTGCCTTCATCGGGATACCTGGCGCTGCCCAGGGCGAGGCATAGCCGGGCGATATTTCACCGGCATTGGCGAAGCTGGTCTCCATCGCCGGGCCGGGCTGGCGATCGATCACAACCACCTCATGCCCTGCCTGCGCCAGATACCAGGCGGAGGTAACGCCGATAACGCCGCTGCCCAGAATGGCGATTTTCATCAGAACATGCTCCGGTCAAGATCGCGCGCAGGCAGATAGATCCGCTCGTAGCGATGGCTAAGCTGGGTGAGGATTTCGTAGGAAATAGTCCCCGCATCGGCGGCGACCTGATCGAGGCTTTGATGCGGACCGATCAGCTCGACCGGGGCACCTTCGTACAGATGCAGATCGGGAATATCGGTGACGTCGATCGTCAGACTATCCATCGACACGCGGCCAATGATCGGCACGCGTCGACCCGCAATATAGGCCGCGCCGCGGTTGCTCAGGCAGCGGGGCCAGCCATCAGCATAGCCCATGGGGATGGTCGCCAGTCGCATTGGCCGGCTGGCGCGATACGTCAGGCCGTAGCCCACCCCAGCGCCTGCCGGAATGACTCGCAATTGCGCGATCGGAGCGGTCAGAGAGATGACCGGACGCATAGGGTTGGCTTTGGCCTGCGGGGCCCCGCCATAAAGCGCAATGCCAGCGCGCACGATATCGAAATGGCCGCGTGGCAGGAAGGCGCCGCCGCTATTGTCGAGCGCCAACGGCACGCCGGGAAAATGCTTCGCCAGTGCCATAAAGCGCGCGGCCTGATCGGCATTGGCTGGATCGTCCGGCTCATCGGCACAGGCGAGATGGCTCATCAGAAGACGCAGCTCGATATCGGCAAGCAAGTCGGGCCGCCCCAGCAGCATCTCCACCTCCTCGGGCGGAAGGCCCAGGCGAGACATGCCGCTATCGACTTGCAACGCAGCTGGCAGCCTCTTGCCCATGGCGCGCGCGAGGGCGGACCAGCGTTGCACCTGATCGAGCGAGTTCAACACCGGCCTGGCGCCGAGTTGCGCAAATGCCTTTTCGGTGCCGGGCAGCAGGCCGTTGAGCACATAGAGTGTTGCCGCGCCGTCGATCACCGGCAGCAGCGCCTCTGCTTCTCCGAGCATCGCGACGAAGAAATGCTGGCAGCCCTGCGCCAGCAGCGTGCGGACGACGGGGACTGACCCCAGCCCATAGCCATCGGCCTTGACCACGCCCGCCACCTTGGCTGGCGCAACCTGATCCCGGATCGCGCGATAATTGGCGGCCAAAGCATCAAGATCGATCGTCAAAACCGTGCTGGTGATCACATTTACCCCCTGCTTCCGCCAGACGCCGAGCGTAGCGCGCAGTCCTGCAAATTAGCTGCCAAATCGTCGCACATCATGCTAAATTAGCAATCATATCGCACGATTATTGAAAGAAATCACTAGATCATGGTTTGGAGCACCGACGCAACCGATCGCGCCATTCTGCACTTGCTCCGGCTGGACGGGCGCAAGCCCAATGCCGAGATTGCTCAGGCCGTGGGTCTCTCGCCGTCCGCCTGCTTGCGGCGCATCAAGCTGATGGAGCATCATGGCGTGATCGGCGGATACACCGTCGTGACCGGGCCACAACTTGATGATGATCGCGGAGTCGATGTTGTGGTGCGCGTGACGCTCGACAGACAATCGGAGGATTATCTCTCACGGTTCGAACATGCTGTGCGGCAATGCCCCGAGATCCGCGAATGCCTGTTGATGACTGGCGATGTCGACTATTGGCTCCGCCTGCGCACCGAGAGCGTCGCCGCTTATGAAGCGATCCACGGCGAAGTGCTTTCGCGCCTGCCCGGCGTTACGCGCATCAGCTCCAGCTTCGCCATGCGCAACGCCCTGCGACCACGACGTCGCGCTTGAGCACAAACGAACGCGTGGCGGCATTCAAGCCCGCGAAGCGCCTTGAATCATTCCCACTCGATCGTGCCCGGCGGCTTCGAGGTGTAATCATACACCACGCGATTAATGCCCTTCACTTCATTGATGATCCGCGTCGCAACGCGGCTTAGGAAGGCTGAGTCATAGGGGTAGATGTCCGCCGTCATGCCGTCGGTGGAGGTCACCGCGCGCAGGGCCAGCACATTGTCGTAAGTGCGCCCGTCGCCCATCACGCCAACGCTGCGCACCGGTAGGAGCACGGCGAAGGCCTGCCAGATCGCGTCATAAAGCCCGGCGTTGCGAATCTCTTCCAGATACACAGCATCAGCCTTGCGCAGGATATCGCAGCGCTCCTGCGTCACTTCGCCGGGGATGCGGATCGCGAGGCCGGGCCCGGGGAAGGGATGGCGGCCAACGAAAATGTCCGGCAGCCCCAGCTCGCGGCCAAGGTCGCGCACTTCATCCTTGAAGAGCTCGCGCAGCGGCTCGACGAGCTGCATGTTCATCCGCGCGGGCAGGCCACCGACATTATGATGGCTCTTGATGGTGACGCTCGGCCCACCGGTGAAGCTCACGCTCTCGATCACGTCCGGATAGAGCGTGCCCTGCGCAAGGAAATCCGCGCCGCCGACCTTCTTGGCTTCCGCCTCGAACAGATCGATGAAGGCCTTGCCGATAAATTTGCGCTTGGCTTCCGGGTCCGTGACACCGGCCAGCCCGCCCAGGAACATTTCGCTCGCATCCACATGGACGAGCGGAATATTATAATGATTGCGGAACAGGCTCACCACCTGCTCGGCCTCGCCCAGCCGCATCAGGCCATGATCCACAAACACGCAGGTCAGCTGCTCGCCAATCGCCTCATGGATGAGCACGGCGGCCACCGCGCTGTCGACGCCGCCCGATAGCCCGCAAATCACCCGGCCCGTGCCGACCTGCTCGCGGATTTCCTTGATCTTGGTCGCGCGGAATTCCGCCATCGTCCAGTCACCCGCGCAACCGCACACATGGCGCACGAAATTGGCGATCAGCTTGCCGCCGTCCGGCGTATGCACCACCTCGGGGTGGAACTGCGTTCCATAATAACGCTTCTCATCATTGGCGATCACCGCGAAGGGCGCGCCGTCTGACGTTGCGACGATGCGGAAGCCGGGCGCGAATTCCGTCACCTTGTCGCCATGGCTCATCCACACCTGATGACGATCACCCACGGCCCACAACCCGTCGAACAGCACGCATGGCTCGGTCACGGTCAGGAAGGCGCGGCCAAACTCGCCGCCCTCGCCCGTCTCATGGCCGGGACGCACTTCGCCGCCAAGCTGCTGGCTCATCACTTGCTGACCGTAGCAAATGCCAAGGATCGGCAGGCCGCTGTCGAACAATTCTTGCGGCGCGCGGGGCGATCCATCATCGCAAACCGAGGCTGGCGAGCCGGAGAGAATGATCCCTCGCGGCTTCATCCGCTCGAACGCGGCGAGCGCCTGCGTGAACGGCGCGATTTCGGAATAGACCCCGGCTTCGCGAACGCGACGCGCAATAAGCTGCGTCACCTGGCTGCCAAAGTCGATGATGAGGATGGAATCGGGATGGGCTGACATGTCAGGCGGATAGAGCCAGCGCTTCGACCTGTCTAGCCAGTCATCGCCACAAGTTGCCATGCGCACGGCAACGCAAGGCAAGCGAGGCTGCTTTCCTCAAGCAGCCCGCTCAATCACTCAGCTGAAATTCACGCCTTCAACCCGGCCATTATCCCAGATGCAGCGGAAGCTGCGCAGGCGACTGTCTGCCCCACGATAGCCCACCCGCTCGCTGACAACGCCAGTCACATCCCAGCCATTGCCGAACGGCCTTGAGCTGGTGATGTCCCGCACTTCAGCAAAAGAGCCATTGCGCGTCGCTTCATCCCGCGCGGCAATCGCGCAGGCGTCCACGGCGGCATCCTCATCTGCATAAGAGACCCCACCATCATCGCCATAGCCGCCGTCATATCCGCGATTGTCATAACGCGGATCATAGCCGCCGCGATAAACAGACCGATCTGCGTTGCGTGAGCGCGATGCTGAGGTTGCGATGGCGGCGAGAATTCCCACACCCAAAATGGCGCCAATCACCGCGCCGCTATTGTCATGGCCACGATGATGATGACCGCCCCAACGCCCGTCATAGCCGCGCGCGGCTGCGGGACTGGCTGAAACCAGCACGAGCGCCGATGCAGCCAGAGCAGCGGCAAGCTTGGAACGAACGGTCATCGGAACAAAGCCATCTCAAGAGCGACGGCACCAAAGCCGACCTTGCCGTGATAGCGACTCGGCGATGAGCAGGGGCTGAACATCGCAACCGCGCGCGCTCCGCGCTTCTGTAGCCCCTATTTGGCCCGTAATGTCAGCCCGGTCCAGTAAGCGGCGAAGCTATAGGCATCGGCATATTCATCGACCAGCTTGTCGATCGGTTTGCCAGAGCCATGCCCCGCACGCGTATCGATGCGGATGAGGCGTGGCTTGGTGCCGAGATTCGCATGCTGCAGCGCTGCGGCATATTTGAAGCTGTGGCTCGGCACGACGCGATCATCCTCATCCGCCGTCGTCACGAGGATTGCGGGGTAAGACTCCCCTTCGCGGATATTATGATAGGGCGAATAAGAGAGGAGATTGCGGAAATCCGCCTTGCGATCCGGCTGCCCATAGTCATCCACCCAGAAGCTGCCTGCGGTGAAGCGATCGAACCGCAGCATGTCCATCACGCCAACCGCCGGGAGCGCCGCCGCGAACAGGTCTGGCCGCTGATTGACGACCGCGCCTACTAACAGACCGCCATTGGAGCGCCCCTCGATGGCCAGCTGCCCCGGTCCGGTATAGCCTTCCGCCTTCAAAAACTCCGCAGCGGCGATGAAATCATCGAACACATTCTGTTTGTTGAGCAGCCGCCCGGCATCATGCCACGCCTTGCCGAACTCGCCGCCGCCCCGCAGGCTGGCGATGGCGAGCACGCCGCCTTGCTCGATCCAGGCGAAGCGCGTGGGCGAGAAGCCCGGTGTCTGCGAGACGTTGAACCCGCCATAGCCATAAAGCAGCGTTGGTGCTGGCTTGCCGGAGAGCGCCAGATCGCGCCGCCGGATGATCGACATCGGGATCAGCGTGCCATCTTTGGATGGATAGCTGATCTGCTCGGTCACATAATTGGCGGGATCGATGCCCAGCGCCGAGCGGGCAAAGATGCTCGTCTCGCCCGTATCCACATTGTAGCGATAGATGGTGGGCGGCGTGGTGAAGTTGGAGAAGGAGAAGAAGGTCTCGGGATCGCCCGCCCGTCCGCTGAAGCCCGCCGCAGAGCCAAGGCCGGGTAGTGGCACATCGCCGCGCGGCTGCCCCTCGAGATCGACCAGCTCGGCAACCACGCGCCCTTCCGTCGCATAGGCCAGCACGATGCGGCTGCCGATCATCGCCCCGCCCACCAGCATTTGCGCTCGCTCTGCGACCAGCTCCGCAGGCGCGAGATTGGGCCGCACGGCATCGAATGTCACGAGCCGGCCCTGCGCGGCGCCGCGCGTGGTGCGGAAGTAGAGCCGATCGCCGACATTGCCGACAAATTGCCATTCCCGGTTCATTGTCCGCACGAGCCGCACTGGCTGCGCGCCGGGCTGGCTGAGCGAGAGCAAGGTGATTTCGCCGCGCGGATCCGTGCCGATGGTCGAACTGATGATGAGCCAGCGACCGTCATCCGTCACGCGCCCACGGTGGAGCAGGCGCGGGCGGCCCGGGGTGGCATGGATGAGCGTGTCGGCGGATTGGGGCGTGCCGAGCGCATGATACCAAAGTTGCTGATTCTCGAACCGCATGCTCGGGCCGGGCTCGGGCGCGTTGAAACGCGAATAATAAAAGCCGGTGCCATCATGCCGCCAGGCGAGATTGGAATAGCGCACCCACTCGACCCGATCATCGAGCGTCTCGCCACGCTCCACATTCAGGACGCGCAGCACCCGCCAGTCGCTGCCGCCATCCTGCACCGCATAGAGGAGATGCCGCCCATCCGGCGAGGGTTGCCATTCGGCAATCCCCACGGTGCCGTCCGCAGAGAAATCATTCGGGTCGAGCAGCAGCCGTGCGGGCTTTGCGTCCCCCTCCTGCACATAGAGCGGCGAGAAATTCTGGCCGCCGCTGTTGCGCGTGAAGAAGTAGCGCCCGCCAGCCTTGCGCGGCGTTCCCGAGCGCTCATCGGCATAAAGGGCGGAGATGCGGGCGCGCAGGATATCGCGGCCTGGAAGTGCGCTGAGATAAGCCTGCGTAGAGCGATTCTGCGCGTTCACCCAAGTCCGCACCTCAGCGTCGAGGCGAACGTCGCCCTCCAACCAGCGATAGGGATCGGCGACGGACACACCGAATTGCGTCTCGGTCAGGTCCATACGGCGCGCGGATGGATAAGCGGGGGCGGGTTGGTCAGGCCTCAGGCGAACCGTGCTGCTCGTAACGACGGCGCCGGTCTCTGCTCCGCGCTCAGCGAGCCCCTTGGCTGTCGCGCCATTGGCGAGGCAAGACAGGGTCACCGCGATCAGAACGGCAAAAGATCGGGCGGCGCGCATCGCCCTGCCCTATTTTCATCAGCCCGATTGCGCCAGCGGCTTTTGCGCGGATCGAGCGCGCCGCACTCGCGCAAAACAAAACCCCGCTGGCCGGGCCAACGGGGTTTCGTATCTTTTGCGATAGAGCGGAGCCTTATGCGGCTTCCAGCTCCTCATCGTCAGCCGTCTGCACCGGGCCGCTATCCTGGCCACGGGCGCTTTCGTCACGGTCGACGAGCTCGATGATTGCCATCTGCACCGCATCGCCTGCACGAATGCCAGCACGGATAACGCGCGTGTAACCGCCAGCGCGATCCTTGTAGCGCTCGCCGAGAACCTCGAACAGCTTGACCAGCTGGGTGTCGTCCAGAAGGCGCGAGTGCGCCAGACGACGATTGGACAGGCCACCGCGCTTGGCAAGCGTGATCAGCTTCTCGACATAAGGACGCAGTTCCTTCGCCTTGGGCAGCGTGGTTTTGATCTGCTCATGCTTGATGAGGGCTGCCGCCATGTTGCGGAACAGTGCCGTACGGTGCGCAGACGTACGCTGCAGCTTACGACCGCCATATCTATGACGCATAGTATCTTCCTTCGTTCGTTAGGGGGCCGTGTGAGGAACCCCGTACCAGGCAATGTTGAGGGCCATCGCCAAAAACCCGCCTCTGAAAGAGGACTTTGAGCGGTGGCCCAGACCCGATTACGCCGCATGAGTCAAGGGAAAGTGGTGTTAATGGTCCAAGCGCCGCGCTTGGGCGCAGTGCGATCGGCGCTTCTGGCCAGCGACTTCTCTGGACGCCACACGCGACGGAGAGCGCCACGCTTACAAAATTCCGCACCCACCGTGTCCTCGCGTATGCGGGGACCCAGTCAACCTATCGGATCAGACCGCCCCCGCCCCGGTGCCCGAGATCAGACCGCAGAACTGGATTCCCGTATACACGGGAGGAACGAGGGTAGGTGAAAGAGGGAAGGTTGGGAAAGCGCCGGAGGTGGTGAGCGAACTGCACGCTCACGCCATCACGCTTACGCGCCCAAACGATCCCCAGGCACCTGATCGCAACCCCGCCCCACAAAAGGAAAGAGCCCCCGCCTTGCAGCGAGAGCTCTTTCTTTTACCGTTGAGGCTAGCCCCAAGATTAGCCGAGCAGTTCCTGCTCAAGCTTCTTGGCAATCTCTTCGATATTCTCAGGCGGCCAGCCTGGGATGTCCATGCCGAGGCGCAGACCCATCGAGCTCAGGACTTCCTTGATCTCGTTGAGGCTCTTGCGGCCAAAGTTTGGCGTGCGGAGCATCTCGGCTTCGGTCTTCTGAACAAGATCACCGATGTAGATGATATTGTCGTTCTTTAGGCAGTTTGCGCTGCGGACGCTGAGTTCCAGCTCGTCCACCTTCTTGAGAAGGTAACGGTTGATCTGGTTCGTGTCGCCCTCGCCATCGTCGGAAGACGACCCTGCGCCTGCGCCACTGCTCGGGGCTGCGCTTGGCAGCGCGTCCTCGAAGTGGACGAACAGCTGCAACTGATCCTGAAGGATGCGCGCAGCATAAGCCACGGCGTCTTCAGGTGTCACGGTGCCGTCCGTCTCGAGCGTCAGGTTGAGACGATCATAGTCCAGCTCCTGGCCGATGCGTGCGTTCTCGACCTTGTAAGCCACCTGACGGACGGGCGAATAAAGCGCGTCGATCGGGATGAGGCCGATTGGCGCATCTGCCGGACGGTTGTTGACCGCTGGCACATAGCCCTTACCGATGTCGCAGATCAGCTCCATGTTGAAGCTGGCGCCCTCATCGAGGTGGCAGATGATCAGATCCGGGTTCAGCACCTGGATGTCACCGGTCACGGCGATATCGCCAGCCTTCACGGCGGCAGGGCCGGTCGCGCTGAGCTGGAGACGACGAGGACCCTCGCCCTCCATCTTGAGCGCAATCTGCTTCACGTTGAGCACGATGTCGGTCACGTCCTCGCGCACGCCAGCAAGGCTGGAGAATTCGTGGAGGACGTTCTCGATC
>CAMLFF010000007.1 GCA_946479185.1 uncultured Sphingobium sp. | reverse complement strand
GTGAATGCGCCCGGCGTAATCATCGAGCGGCTGAATGACGCCGGTTTCGCTGTTCACATGCTGGATGGCGACCAGCTTGCCGCTCAGCTGTACCTCATCCAGCAGGACGAGGCCGTTTTCATCCACTGGCAGTCGATCCTCGGGCGGCACCTGACGCAGCACGGCGTCATGCTCGGTAGCGCCCGCACGCACGCCCTTAACCTTGGCCCGGCCCAGCGCGATGGCGATGGCTTCGCTCGCCCCGGCCGTCAGCAGCACAGCACCATCCCACCCCAGCGCCGCCGCGATCCGCTTGCGCGCATCCTCCAGCATCGCCCGCGCCTGCCGACCGGCGGCGTGAGGCGAGGATGGGTTCGCCCAGGCATCGAAGCCCTCCAACATCGCCGCGCGCGCCTCTGGCAGCAGGGGCGTGGTGGCAGCGTGATCGAGATAGATGCGGGGCTTCATCGCCCTTCCCTACAGCGCAGCGTACATCGGGGGGAAGCCCGTTCGATCAGCTTTGTTGCAGCGCAGCGCAAAGCTGATAATCACGATCCATGGAAATCGGGCTCGAGATCATCGCCATCCTTATGGCCGTCGCATTCTTCGCTGGCATGGTGGATGCGATGGCGGGCGGTGGTGGGCTGATTACGATCCCCGCCTTGCTCGCGGCGGGCATTCCCCCGGTTGCCGCGCTCGCGACCAACAAGCTCCAGAGCAGCTTTGGCACATGCGGCGCGGTGATCGCCTTTGCGCGCAAGGGACATATCGATTTCCGCCGCTTTGCCGTGCCTGCCCTTGCCTCCTTTGGCGGATCGGCGCTGGGGGCGCTGCTAGTGACGCGCATCGACTCCGGCTTCCTCGCTGCGCTGCTGCCGATCCTGCTCATCGCGATGGTGCTCTACTTCCTGTTCTCGCCGCGCATGAGCGATGAGGATCGACACAGCCGCGCCGGGCCGATTGCCCTGTTCGCGGTCGCGTTCATGATCGGCGGCTATGATGGCTTTTTCGGCCCCGGCACTGGCTCTTTCTTCACGACGGCGCTCGTCGCCATGTTCGGCTTTGGGCTGTTGCGGGCGGTGGCGCATACCAAGCTGCTCAACCTCGCAAGCAATCTTTCCAGCGTATTGGTGTTCATCATTGGCGGGCATGTGCTCTGGGTGTTGGGCTTGTCGATGGCGGTGGCGAGCGTCGCAGGCGGCCAGATCGGCGCGCATGTCGCGATCCGCTACGGCGCGGGGATTGCAAGGCCATTGCTCATCATCGTCTCAATCGCGCTGACCGCGAAGCTGCTGGCGGATCCGGCCAATCCGCTTACGGCGACCGCGCTGGGGTGGCTGGGGCGGTAGAGCTTTCGGGCGCAATTTCCGCTCCCATCGCCCCATCTTCCAGAAACGTTGCGAAAATCCGCCTCATCCCTATATAAGCCCGGTCTGTCGGCGCCGGCTTCCGCTGGTTGCTTACCCCCTCTTTTAAGTTTCAGGTGCCATGCCCGACGTAATTTTTCCTGGTCCAGAAGGCCGCCTCGAAGGTCGCTTCAGCCCCCCGCCTCGCCCACGCGCGCCCGTTGCGCTGATCCTGCACCCGCATCCGCAGGGCGGCGGCACGATGAACGATCGCATCACGCAGGCGCTGTACAAGACGTTCGTGAAGCGCGGTTTTGCAACGCTCCGCTTCAATTTCCGTGGCGTGGGCCGCTCGCAGGGCGTGTTCGATAACGGCATTGGCGAGCTTTCCGATGCGGCCTCCGCCCTCGATTGGGTGCAGAGCATCCATCCCGAAGCGCAGACGACCTGGATCGCGGGCTTCTCCTTCGGCGCCTGGATTTCCATGCAGCTGCTGATGCGCCGCCCGGAAGTGCGCGGCTTCATCTCCGTCGCGCCGCCTGCCAACATGTATGATTTCTCGTTCCTCGCACCATGCCCTTCTTCCGGCATCATCGTGCAGGGCGTCAATGACGAGGTGGTCTCTGCCCAGTCCGTCCAGAAGCTGGTCGACAAGCTGCGCACGCAGAAGGGCATCACCGTCCATCATGACGAGATCCGCAACGCCAATCACTTCTTCGAGCATGAGCTCGATCAGCTGATGATGAGCGTGGACAATTACCTCGACATGCGGCTCGCGCCCGATTCGCCGATCCGCTGATTGATCAGCTGGAGGCTGGCGGCACGACTGGCGCCGGCCTCCGCGATCTCAGCGCGACCATCACGCCCGATGCAGCGACGATGAGCATGCCGAGTACGGTGATGCCATCCGGGCGATGATCGAACACGATCCACCCCAGAAGCCCCGCCCAAAGCAATTGCAGATAAGTCACCGGCGCCAGAAACGAAGCCGGGGCATAGCGGAACGCTGCTGTGAACAGATAATGGCCAAGCCCGCCAAACACCCCAAGACAAGCGAGCAAACTGCCCTCCAGGAGCGTCGGCATGCGGTCTGCTAGAAAAAAGGGCATGATGCAGGCGTAGACGGCCGATCCGATCGCGGCGGTGTAAAACAGCAGCGCAAATGTCTTTTCGGACGCTGCGAGGGATCGTGACATCAGCTGATACGTCGCCATGAGGATGGCGGCGCAAAGCGTCAGCACGACGCCTATCGTTTCCAAGCCACTGCCGGGACGAACCACAAGCATCACCCCGCAAAAGCCCAGCATGACCGCGCCCCAGCCCCAAGGCCCAATCTGCTCCTTAAGTATTGGCCCAGCCGCCAGCACGATAAATGCGGGCGCAAGAAACATGATCGCCGTCGCTTCCGCGACGGGCATGCGCTGCAAGGCAAATGCCACGAGCAGCGATGACACCGCCAGGCAGCAACCACGTAGAATCACAAGGCCCGTGCGTGTCGTGCGCACCATCTCACTCGCGCGCGCAGGCGAGAAGAAGCAGAGCATCAACGCAAGATTGCTGATGTAGCGAATGCCCACAATCAGCGGCGGATCAAAAAAACCGGTCAGATATTTCGTCGACGTATCGAGGCAGGCAAACAGCAGCAGCGCCAGATTGCACAAGATGATCGCGCGCAAAGGGCGGCTGGCTGTCATCTTGAACCGCCCGCGCGCTTAGCTCGCAAGGCCTTCAACCATCTCTGCCAGCGCGAGCCAGCGCTCTTCCGCCGCATCCTTCTCGGCACGCAGCTTGTCGATCGCCGCCGTCAGCTCGGCAAAGCGCTTCGGATTCTTGGTGTAGAGCGACGGATCGGAGAGCGCCTGCTCATGCCCAGCAATCTCCGCCTCAATCTCCTCGATCCGCTTGGGCAGCAGATCATAATCGCGCTGGTCCTTATAGCTCAGCTTGACGGCTTTGGCTGGGGGTGGCGCCTTGCCATCGGGCTTGGGACCGGATGCGCGCTTTGCGGCGACACTGGCCGCCTTGCGCTTGGCTTCCCAATCGGCATAGCCGCCTGCAATCACATCAACCTTACCCGATCCATCAAGGCCCAGCGTCACATTGACGGTGCGGTCCAGAAAGTCGCGATCATGGCTGACGATCAGCACTGTGCCCGCATAATCGCCAATCACATCCTGCAGCAGATCGAGCGTCTCAAGATCGAGATCGTTGGTCGGCTCATCGAGCACCAGCAGGTTGGATTCGCGCGCAAACTCGCGTGCCAGCAGCAGGCGTGAGCGCTCGCCGCCGGAAAGCGTGCCGACCTTCGCCTCCGCCAATGACGGATCGAACAAGAACTCTTTTAAATAGCCATGCACATGCTTGCGCACGCCACGCACGTCGATCCAGTCGCCGCCTTCGGCCAGTACATCGCGCACGCGCTTCTCGGGCTGCATCAGCGAGCGCTGCTGATCGATCACGATGCTGTCCAGCACCTTGGCGAGCGTGATCTTGCCGCTATCCGGCTCGATTTCGCCCATCAGCAGCCGCAACAGCGTCGTCTTGCCCGCGCCATTGCTACCCACGATGCCGATGCGGTCACCGCGCTGAATACGCAGCGTGAAATCCTTGATGACTGTGCGGTCGCCAAAGCTCTTGGTCACATGCTCTGCGGAAATGACGCTCTTGGTCTTGCTGTCATTCGCCACAACGGCAAGCTTCGCGTCCCCCTGCGGTCCAATCATGGAGGCACGCTGCGCCCGCATGTCCCACAGCTTGGCAAGGCGCCCCTGATTGCGCTTGCGCCGCGCCGTCACGCCGCGCTCGAGCCAATGCGCCTCGATCTTCAGCTTGGCGTCCAGCTTGTCGGCCGCCCGCGCCTCATCGGCATAGGCTTTTTCCATCCATTGCTCGAACCCGCCAAAGCCGATTTCCTGCCGCCGCAAATTGCCCCGGTCGAGCCAGAGCGTCGAGCGGGTCAGGCGCGTGAGGAAGGTGCGGTCATGGCTGATGGTGATGAACGCGCCATTGAAGCGGCCAAGCCATTCCTCCAGCCAGTTGATCGCGCCGATATCCAGATGGTTGGTCGGCTCGTCGAGCAGCAAAATGTCCGGCTCGCTCGCCAGTGCCCGGCAGATCGCCGCCCGGCGTCGCTCGCCGCCCGATGCTGTCGCTGCGTCGCGCATCAGATTGATGCCGATCTGGTCGGCAATCGATTCGACCGCATGAACGGCAGGCGGATTGGGTCCGCCGATCGCAAAATCGTGCAGCGTCGCATAGCCGGAGACGTCCGGGTCCTGCTCCAGCGTGACGACATGCGTGCCCGGCGAGACGGCGCGCTTGCCTTCGTCAGGCTCGATCTGCCCGCCGATCAGCTTGAGCAAGGTCGTCTTGCCCGCGCCATTGCGCCCGATGAGCGCAAGCCTGTCGCGCTCGCCAATGGTGAGATTGAGACCCCGGAACAGCCAGCCGCTGCCCTGAATCAGACCGAGATTTTCATATGAAAGAAGTGGCGCTGCCATGCGGCTGCGCTAAAACAGATGCAGAGCGCCGGGGCAAGCGCGTAGCGCGCAATGTTATTGCAATGTGGCGCATTCAAGTGCGCACCAAGCTGAACGAGAAGCAACCAATGCTGTCAGGAAGCGTTCAGCCCGTCTCACCCAAAGGGCGTTTTATCAACAACAGAGGAAGGATGCTCTTATGCGTCAGTTACCGTTTCTCCTCGCAGCCAGCGCTGCGCTCATGATGCCGATGGCCGCATCTGCCCAGTCACAAGGCCCTGTGCCGATGGTGCCCGCCAATGGCCCGCTGCTCAGCCTCAGTGTTTCCGAATCGATCCAGAGCGCGCCGGATATGGCGACGATCAACACCGGGGTTCAGACTCGCGCGATGACCGCGAAGGATGCGATGGCGCAAAATGCCACGCAGATGGACAAGCTGATTGGCGCGCTGGTGAAAGCAGGCATTGCCCGCAAGGATATTCAGACGAGCGGCATCAACCTCAACCCGCAATATGATTATGCCAACCGTCCCGAGGGCCAGGGTCCGCGCTTCACCGGCTATGAGGCGAGCAATCAGCTGACCGTGAAGATCCGCAAGATCGGCACGGCTGGCGATCTGGTCGATGCGCTGGTTTCCGCTGGCGCCACCAACATCAATGGGCCGACCTTCGGCATCGCCGAGCCAGACAAGCTGATCGATCAGGCGCGCACCAAGGCGCTGCAGACTGCGCAGACCCGCGCCAATCTTTATGCGCAGGCCACCGGCTTCAAGCGCGTGCGGCTGGTGAGCATTTCCGAAGGCGGCGGCTACAGCCCACCCATGCCCGTGATGGCCATGCGTGACATGGCTGCCGCAGCCCCGCAGACGAAGATCGAGCCGGGTGAAGTCTCCACCTCGATTTCCCTCACCGTTCAATATATGCTGGAACCCTGAACGGGGGACAGATGACGCATTCAGCAGTTGTTCAAAGCTTGTGGGCTAAATCAACATCATGATGTTTCGATCAACCCTCATGCTTTTTGGCGGATTGCTGGTTTTGACCAGCACCGCCCCGGCGTCCTCTCAAAGCTTTTCGCGCGGCGACGAGCAGCGAGCGGCCCGGCGAGCCATGCTGGATGGCGATGTTATGCCATTCTCCATCATCAAGCGGAGAATCGAGCGGGAAATGAGCGACTCCGATTATGTCGGAGTCGCGCCTCCCCCCCGCGATGGCGTGTACCGGATGCAGTTCATGCGGCAGGACGGCAGAGTCGTCTGGGTTGATGTGGATGGCAAGACCGGCAATATCATTGGACGAACGCGCTGATCCGACCGGATCGCCCGTAAACTTTCGACCAGTCTGAAAGGAAGAGGCATGCGCCTGCTGATCGTCGAGGATGAACCGACCCTGGGCAAGCAGCTCAAATCCACGCTGGAAGGCGCGGGCTATGCTGTGGACCTAGCGACCGATGGCGAAGATGGCCATTTTCTCGGCTCGACCGAAAATTATGACGCGATCATTCTGGATCTCGGCCTGCCCGAAGTGGATGGGCTGACGGTGCTGGACCGCTGGCGCAAAGAGGGCTCGCAAGTGCCCGTGCTGGTGCTCACCGCGCGCGACAGTTGGTCGGACAAGGTGGCCGGACTGGATGCTGGCGCGGATGATTATCTCGCCAAGCCTTTCCAGAGCGAGGAGTTGATCGCCCGTTTGCGCGCGCTTATCCGGCGCTCATCGGGCAATGCCTCCAGCGAATTGATCGCAGGCGATGTGCGCCTCGATACGCGCTCGGGCAAGGTCACGCTCAATGGCGAGCCGGTGAAGCTGACCGCGCAGGAATATAAGCTGCTCTCCTACCTGATGCACCACAAGGGCAAGGTTGTGAGCCGCACCGAGCTGATCGAGCATATTTACGATCAGGATTTCGACCGGGATTCCAACACGATCGAGGTGTTCGTCACCCGCATCCGCAAAAAGCTGGGCGCGGACGTGATCTCCACCATCCGGGGGCTGGGCTACAGCCTGGACGAGCGCGCTGGCTGAACCGGTTTCGCCCGGACCAGATCATGTAGCGCAGAGCGGGCCTGTTTCGTCTGCGACCGCGACCCGCAGCACGGGATCGCTCAGCCGACGGATCATCGCCATTTCGGCCCTTTGGATCGGCGTGTTGCTGCTTGGCGGCGGCATCGCGCTGGATCGCGTGCTCGTCAGTACAGTGACGCGCAATTTCGATGACGGCCTCTCCTATGTCCTGACGGCGATGATCTCATCTGCCGAGGTGGGGCCGGAAGGCGAAGTACTGTTCAACCGTCCGCTTGCCGACCAGCGTTTTCTGGAGCCAGCCAGCGGGCTCTATTACCAGATCAGTGGCCAGGGTCATGAGGATTGGCGCTCGCGATCCTTGTGGGACCGCGCCATTCGGGTGACCCCACCCATGACCGCCAAGCCCGGCGATGGCACGGACAGTTACCAATTTCCCGAAGAGCCGCTGCGCGTGATTGCGCGCACCGTCATCCTGCCGGGCAGCAACACGCGCTGGATTTTCATCGTCGCGCAGGCACGCGAGGGGCTGGATGAACAGATTCACACGCTGCGCCAGCCGCTGGTGCGCAGCTTTCTGGCGCTGGGCCTTGGACTCATTTTGCTTGCGGCACTGCAGGTGTTCTTTGGTCTGCGCCCGCTACGCCGCATCCGCCGGGAAATTTCCCGGATGCGCGCGGGCGAGAAATCCCGCATCACCGAACCATTGCCGAGCGAAGTGCAGCCGCTGGTGGAGGAATTGAACGCGCTGCTCGCCCATAATGAGCAGCAAGCCGAGGAAGCGCGGACCCATGCGGGCAATCTCGCCCATGCGCTCAAAACGCCGCTCACCGTGGTTATGAACGCCGCGACGGCGCAGGCGCCCGATCTGGCCGCGACCGTCATCCATGAGACATCGACCATGCGTCGCCAGATCGACCACCACTTGGCCCGCGCCCGCGCACTGGGTCGGCGCGGCGCAGCGCAAAGTCGCACGGGCGTGTGGCCGAGCCTTGAGGCGGTGCAGCGCGCCGTCGAGCGGCTGTATCCGAGCATCCGTGTTGATCGCGATGGATCGCATGATGCGCTGGTGCGTGTGGAGCGGCAGGATCTCGACGAGCTGCTTGGCAATCTGGTTGAAAATGCAGCCAAATATGGCGGCGGCAGCGTGTTCGTCACCGTCGAGCGGGCGGACCCTTGGGTCGACATTCTGGTTGAGGATGATGGCACTGGTATTCCAGAGGCAGATCGCGAGCGAATTTTCGATCGCGGCGCGCGGCTGGATACCGGCAAGCCCGGCACTGGCCTTGGCCTCGCCATTGTGCGCGATGTCGCGGAGATTTATGGCGGCTCGGTCAGGCTCGACGAGAGCGAGGATCTGGGCGGACTGCTGGTGCGGCTAAGGCTACCTGCGGGTTAAATCCCGAAGGACGCCAGGATGGGGCAAGGCCCTTCCCTAGAATGCGCGCACTCATGGGCGAGGTGGCGCAGTGAGGCGCGGGCCGCTTCCAGTTCCGCGATCTTCTCATCCAGCGCCGCAATCCGTTCGGCAGCCAGAGCGCGTGCTCGCGCGCGATCCTGCCCGGCATCAAGCTGAAGCAATTCGCCAATCTGATCGAGCGTGAAGCCCGCTGCCTGCGCGGTGCGAATGAAGCGCAGGCGCCGCGCATCCTCATCACCATAGCGCCTGATACCGCCAGAGCGGCCTGTCCCCTCGCCCTTTGGCGGCGTCGGCAACAGGCCTTTGCGTTGGTAAAAGCGGATCGTTTCCACGCCCACGCCGCCCGCATTGGCGAGGCCTGCAATCGTCATGATGCTCATGCTTGACTCCGTACCATAGTACAGAGGTTATAAGAAGCCATATGCTATCGCGAAAGGATGAAACTTGTGTCGCCCACCGTTGACATAGCAGGCAAAAAGGTCGTGCTTTATCGCATGGTGATGCCCGGCCACATCTGCCCCTATGGCCTCAAAGTGCTGCACTTGCTGAAAAGCAATGGCCTCACTGTCGATGATCGCTGGATTGAAACCCGCGAACAGCAGGAAGCCTTCAAAGCCGAACATGGCGTCAAGACCACACCGCAGCTCTTCATCGATGGCCAGCGCATCGGCGGCCATGACGATACGCGCCGCTTTCTCGGGCTGACTGTGAAAGACCCGAACGCGACCAGCTATACGCCGGTGATCGTCGTTTTCATCGTGGCCGCGCTGTTGGCGTTCGTCATCGACGGGCTGACCGGAACGCCCCTCGCGAGCATCGCGACAATCGAGCGGTTCGTCTCCGTCACGATGATCCTGTTGGCCATGCTGAAACTGCAGGATGTGGATCGCTTCGCCACCATGTTCCTGGGCTATGATCTGCTGGCGCGGCGCTGGGTGCCCTACGCCTCCATCTATCCCTTCGCGCAGCTCGGCGCGGGATTGCTGATGCTTGGCGGCTTGGCCCCCTGGCTGAGCGTGCCAGTCGCCGCGATCATCGGCGGCATCGGGGCGGTGTCGATCTATAAGGCGGTGTATGTCGAAAAGCGCAGCCTGAAATGCGCTTGCGTGGGCGGCGGCAATGCGGTGCCTTTGGGCTTCGTCTCGTTGACGGAAGACCTCTTCATGCTGGCGATGGCCATCTGGATGGCGATCGCAACATGGGTGCTGCCCGGGGCGATGTCACACTGACAACGCCCCGGCAGTCGCGCGCGGCTTATTCAGCGGGCTTGGTCGCGCGCTTCTTGCGGTGGCTTTCCATGTCCAACACGTCCGTGTCCGAGCCTTCGGGCATCAGGCCAAGACGGCGGGCGACTTCCTGATAGGCCTCGACTTCACCGCCCAAGTCACGGCGGAAACGATCCTTGTCCAGCTTCTCGTTCGTGACCATGTCCCACAGACGGCAGCCATCCGGGCTGATCTCGTCTGCAAGGATGATCCGCGCGAAATCGCCATCCCAGATGCGGCCGAACTCAAGCTTGAAGTCGACCAGACGGATGCCGATGCCCGCGAACAAGCCGCTCATGAAGTCGTTCACGCGAATCGCCATGTCGGCAATATCGTGCATCTCTTCCTGGCTCGCCCAGCCGAAGCAGGCGATATGCTCCTCGGTGATCAACGGATCGCCAAGCGCATCATCCTTGTAATAATATTCGATGAGGGTGCGCGGCAGCTGCACGCCTTCCTCAATGCCAAGGCGAGTCGAGAGCGAGCCTGCGGACACATTACGAATCACCACCTCGATCGGCACGATCTCGACCTGACGGATGAGTTGCTCGCGCATGTTGAGGCGTTTGATGAAGTGCGTGGGGATGCCGATATTGCCGAGCAGCGTGAACACATGCTCGGAAATCCGGTTGTTCAGCACGCCCTTGCCCGAGATCGTGCCCTTTTTCTGGGCGTTGAACGCGGTCGCATCGTCCTTGAAATATTGGATCAGCGTGCCGGGTTCAGGTCCTTCATAAAGGATCTTCGCCTTGCCCTCATAAATCTGGCGGCGACGGGACATATCGGGTGCCTACTCATCATGTCAGTGAAACAGAAAAATCAACGCCCCGGCGACGCGAATCGATGAAAGTTCGCGGCCACCGGGGCAAGCCCACGCCCATAGCGGAAGGCGAAGGCGAGTGCAATTTGCGGGTGGCTGATGGACGTGCTGCGTGCATAAAGTGACAGTCCGAAGGCCAGATCGCCCATATTTCGCCACTTCAGTCGCGTGCGAACCTGTCTCAAATTGAGATGATTGTTAATATTTAGTTAATTGATTTTAACCGTCCAACGCTGCTAATAACGAGGTGAACTGTGTGGGAGAATGAATATGACCAAATTTGTAAAGAGCATCGCACTGGCAGCCGTATTGGCTGGCACAGCAACGGGCGCGTCCGCTGCTAACCTCGTGAATAACGGTGGATTTGAGAGCGGTCTGGCAGGCTGGACCGTTAACAATCATGGTACCGGAACAACGCCTGGCACCGGCATTCAGGTTATCAGCACCATTGGCACGCCAAACGTTCCTTATTTCGGCGACACGATCAATCCTTATGAAACCGGTAGCACGCAGGCAGCGTTCTTCGTTGACGACAATGCTTGGCAGACCCTGTCGCAAAATATCGCGCTGGTCAAAAACCAGACATATACGCTGAGCTTTGGCCTCTTCGCGACACTCTCGGGCGAGAAGAACCCATTCAACTTTACGCTTTCTGAGGTGCTGAACTCAGGACTTAACTTTGAGGTGCTCGACGGTCAAAGCAGCATCGGTAGCTCGCTTGTTCCTGGCGCTTGGACGACTTACAACTACACGTTCACGGCAAACAAGAATGCCAACTATAATCTGCGGTTCGACTTCCTGTCAGGCGCCACGCCCGCCAAGGACGTTCTGCTTGACGGCGTCAGCATCTCCGCTGTGCCTGAGCCATCGACCTGGGCAATGATGATCGGCGGCCTCGGCCTCGTCGGCGTTGCACTGCGTCGTCGCAAGTCGACGGTCAGCTTCGCCTGATCAGCTCTAAAATTCAGCAACGCGCCTCGGTCGAAAGACCGGGGCGTTTTGTTTTGTGCGTCAGCGGACCGACATGCCTGCCAGCCATAAAGCCATCCGCTAGAAATGGGTGACCGACGCCGGACAAGCCTTGTCGGGACGGGGATGTCCTGGTTCAGCACCGCAAGGGCCAGTCGTCATCGCCGTGCTTCACAAATCCTATTTTTACAGATTGTCCGCGGGTCTGCCTGAGATTTTCGACAGAGTGTCGGCACGATGCCCCTGCACCGGGCGCAGCGCAGCATCCGTTCTCAAATAGGCAAAGCAGCGCAATCGCCCCGAGCCAAACCAAGGCGGCTTCGAGAATTTCAGCGACAACGGCTAGACCGCATAGGGAACCTGCGCTCACATCATCAACAGTTGAAGCAGTTGAGCGGAAACATCCGCTAACCAATTGCGAACCTTCGAGCGGTTTTCAATGTTTGCATCATGCTCATCGGCGCATTCAGCCAGATGATAGTCGGCGCGCGCCAGACGGGTAGAAGCTGGAGCGGGTAAGGGGAATCGAACCCCTCTAGCTAGCTTGGAAGGCTAGTGCATTACCACTATGCTATACCCGCGATCCGAAGGCCAACCGATCAACAGGCGTTATCGCCCGCTGCGCTGTGATCCTTCGCGTTGCATCGCCAATGCCACTGTGAGAGGCGCACAGTCAACATCGCAGGCACAGATATTTGCACGCGGCGATTAGGCCCGGTGCGCCCGCTCGTCCATAGCCACATCCCGGCGCTCATCCTGCTCGACTTTGCGCCGGAGTGGCGGCAAAGGATGGCGATGACGAGCCTTCCCGATCCATCCAAACCACTCACGGGCGAGCAAGCCTCGTCGGCCTTCGCTGCCATTCTCGATGCGAGGGTGCCGGACGAAGCCATTGCGCAGTTTCTTGGAGCACTGGCGGATCGCGGCGAGACGGGAATCGAAATTGCTGCCGCCGCGCGGGAAATGCGCAACCGCGTCATTCCGGTGCAGAGCCGCCCCGGCGCCATCGATGTGTGCGGAACGGGGGGCGATGGGCACCACACACTCAACGTATCGACCGCCGTCGCGCTCGTCGTGGCGGCCTGCGATGTGCCCGTCGCCAAGCATGGCAACCGCGCCGCATCATCCAAGGCGGGCGCGGCCGACACCCTGGAGGCGCTGGGGCTCGACCTCGATATCGCCGCGCAGACCGCCGAGCGGACCCTAGCCGATCTCGGCATCTGCTTCCTGTTCGCGCAGAAGCATCACCCCTCACTCGCCCATATCGCGCCGATCCGCAAGGCGCTGGGGCGGCGCACCATCTTCAATCTCATGGGGCCGCTCGCCAATCCGGCAGGCGTCAAACGCCAACTCATCGGCATCGCGCGACCTGCCTATGTGCCCATCTATGCCCAGGCGCTGGCGGATCTCGGCACCGAGCGGGCCATGGTCATCTCCGGTGATGAAGGGCTTGATGAGCTCTCCCTTGCAGGCGGCAATGATGTTGCCGATGTCACGCCGGACGGGCTCGTCGCGATGCGGCGTATCAGCGCCAAGAATGCTGGCCTGCCAAACCATCCGATCGAGGCTATTCGCGGCGGCGACGCAGCCTATAATGCCGCCCAACTGCGCGCATTGCTGAAGGGCGAGACCGGGGCCTATCGCGATGCCGTGCTGCTCAATGCCGCCGCAGCGCTCATCGTGGCGGGCGCTGCCGAGACCTTGCTCGAGGGCGTCGAAGAGGCCGCCGAGGCGATCGACAAGGGCCTTGCGAACATATTGCTGGATTGCTGGATCAATTATCGATGAACAAGCTTGATGAGATTTGCGCAACCAAGCGCACCGAAGTGGCGGAGCGCAAAGTCGCAACCAGCCTTGCCCAATTGCAGGACCGGGCCGCAGGCCAGACCCCGCCGCGCGGCTTCCGTCGCGCGCTCGATCGTGCGGCGGCAAATGGTTATGGCCTGATTGCGGAAATCAAGAAGGCCAGCCCCTCCAAGGGCTTGATCCGCGCCGATTTCGATCCGCCAGCCCATGCCCGCGCTTATGAAGCGGGCGGCGCGGCCTGCCTCTCGATTTTGACGGACGCACCCTATTTTCAGGGGCACGAGGATTATCTGATCGCGGCCCGCGCTGCCGTTTCGCTGCCGGTGTTGCGCAAGGATTTCATGGTCGATCCCTGGCAAGTGCTGGAGAGCCGCGCGATTGGCGCCGATGCGATCCTGATCATCGCCGCCGCGCTATCGGATGCGCAGATGCAGGAGATTGAGGAGGTGGCGCTCGGCCTCGGCATGGACGCGCTCGTTGAAGTGCATGATGCGGACGAGCTAGAACGCGCGCTCAAGCTCAAGTCCCGGCTGATCGGCGTCAACAATCGCGATCTACGCGACTTCACGGTCGATTTCGCCCGGACCTATGAGCTCGTCGGCAAGGCGCCGGATGATTGCACCTTTGTCGCCGAGAGCGGCCTGACCTCGCGCGCGGACCTGGAAGCAATGGCCGAGCATGGTGTGCGCTGCTTCCTCATCGGGGAAGCCCTGATGCGTCAGGATGATGTCGAAACCGCAACCCGCGCGCTGGTCGGCGCATGACGGGGCTTTCCCATACGGATGAAGCGGGCGCCGCGCGGATGGTGGATGTCTCCGCCAAGGCCGACACCGCCCGCACCGCAACCGCAACGGGGCGCATCGATATCAATGCCGCAGGCCGTAGCGCAATCGCGGATGGAACCGCCGCCAAGGGCGATGTGTTCGCGGCGGCGCGTATTGCGGGCATCATGGCCGCCAAGCGCACCAGCGATATCATTCCGCTCTGCCACCCCTTGCCGCTGACCGGCATCACGCTTGATCTGACGCTGGACGATGAGGGCGCCACCGCCACCGCGACGGTGAAAACCGCAGGAAAAACCGGCGTGGAGATGGAAGCGATGACCGCCGTTTCCGTGGCCCTGCTCACACTCTATGACATGCTCAAAGCGGTCGATAAGCATATGATGATCTGCGGCGTGCATGTAACCGCAAAGGCAGGCGGCAAATCCGGCGACTGGAGCGCCTGAGCCATGCGCATGATGCAGCCTGCTGCTCCACGAGCCAGCGCGGCATGAGCCTGTTACCCGTCGAAGACGCGCAGGCGCGCCTGCTGGCTCTGGCCTCACCGCTCGAACGCATAACCGTCCCGTTGGGTAAAGCCATGGGTCGCTGGCTTGCCGAACCGCTCATTGCGCAGCGAGATCAGCCTTGGACCGATCTCTCTGCGATGGACGGATATGCCATCCGCCATGCCGATCTGCCGGGGCCTTGGGCGCTGGCAGGCGAGAGCAGCGCTGGCGGACTTCATCCGGAGGTTCAGCTTGCCACCGGGCAGGCGATCCGTATCTTCACTGGCGCGCCGCTGCCCCTCGGCGCGGACACGGTGATGGTGCAGGAAGATGTGTCGGCGGACGCCAATGTCATCCGATTGAGCGGCGATGGCCCGGCGGCGGCGGGCCAGCATATCCGCAGACGCGCGAGCGATTTCGCCAAGGGTACGCCGTTGCTGGCGCGCGGCAGCAAGGTTGGCCCCGCGCAGATCGGCCTGGCAGCGCTTTCTGGCAATGCCGGGCTCATCGTGCATCGGCAGCCGCGCATTGCCATCCTCTCGACAGGCAATGAGCTGGTTTCGCCGGGCGCGCCCTGCCCGCCCGGCAAATTGCCCGCCTCCAATGGCATCATGCTGGATGCGATGGTGCGCGGTGCTGGCGGCGATATGCTGTTCGAGCGTCTTGTCCCGGACGATCTGGCGGTACTGACAAGTGCGCTGCAAGAGGCGTCTGAGGCGGACATCATCGTCACATCAGGCGGCGCGTCGGTCGGCGATCATGATCTCGTGCGGCCAGCACTGGAAGCGGCTGGAGGCCAGATCGATTTCTGGAAGATCGCCATGCGTCCCGGCAAGCCGTTGATTGTCGGTCGCCTGGGCAAAGCCATTGTGCTGGGACTGCCCGGCAACCCTGTCGCATCGATGGTGACGGGCGGGCTCTTCCTGCTTCCGCTCATCCGCCATCTTGCTGGATGCCCGGACCCGCTGCCTCAAGCCAGACGCGCGCAGCTCGGTGCAGCCATGCCGGAGGTTGGCGCGCGCACCGATTTTGTTCGGGCCACGCTGGCTGAAGGCGTGGTGACGCCATTGGGTTTGCAGGATAGCGCTGCCATGCACGCCGCAGCGCAGGCCAATGCGTTGATCATCCGCCCTGCCCGCGCGCCAGCGGCGCGTGAAGGCGATGACGTGAGCATCATGGATTGGGCGGCGCTGGGCCTCGCCTGAGCTGACCCGAGGGCAGCGCATTGGGCTCAATACGTAAATTGGGCAATTGTGATGCCCCCGCCGCCCGCACATGGTGCGTGAAAGGGGTTAGCATGGCGCAGTTTGACCGATCATCGATTGAACGACGTGCCATGCTGCGGGGGTCGCTCGGCGCTGCTGCCTTGTTGGGATTGCAAGCATGCGCGCCGGCGACGAACCTCGCCCGGGCCGGACTTCCGGCACCGGGCGCAGGTGGCAAAGGCTCGCTGCGCCCCATGCGCATCACGCGTGACCAACTGATCGATGTGAAATGCTGCATCCGACCGTTGCGCGCAGCCGGGCCTAATCTCGGCACGCAGATGGTGGGTGATACGCTCGTCATCCATAATTATGGGCATGGTGGCAGCGGCTGGTCGCTCTCCTGGGGCTCAGCGGAAATTGCCGTGAGCAAGGCGCTGACCGCACTACCGCGTGAGGTGGCTGTGGTCGGATGCGGCATCATCGGGCTCACAACGGCTGTGGTTGCGCTGCAGGCTGGCCTCAAAGTCACGATTTACGCGCGCGAATCCATCCAGCAGACACGCTCCTTCCGTGCGAGCGGATCTTTCACGCCGGATAGCCGCGTCGCGCTCGCCGAACCCGCAGGCCCGGCCTTTGGCGATCTTTGGGAGCGGATGGCGCGCTACTCATGGAAGGCATTCCGCACTTATCTGGGCGTCGCGGGCAATCCGGTTGAATTTAACGATTCCTACCAGCTCTCCGACACGCCGATCACCCGGAGGCACTGGCCCGCTGACCCATCCATTGGGGAGAGCTTCGCAACCGCAGGCGCGCCTCGCCAAAATTCCGAGTTTGGCCATTATAGCGACCGCATCAAGGACATCGTGCCGCAGGGCCAGACGCTTAGTGAGGAGGAAAACCCCTTCAACGCGGCCTATGCCAGCCGCAGCTCGCACATGATCTTCAACTTCGCCAGCTATGCGCATTTGCTGCTCAGCGAGTTCTTCGCGCGGGGCGGCCAGTTCGTGATGAAGGATTTCCACGGGCCTGCCGATTATGCGACGCTCAAGGAGAAGCTGGTCATCAATTGCACAGGCTATGCAGCGCGCGATCTGTGGCAGGATCACAGCGTCATTCCCGTGCGTGGGCAGACCGGCTGGCTCGTTCCGCAGCCCGAGGCCTTTTACAGCGTGCGCTATCGCAATGTGTCGCTCACCTCGAAGCGGGACGGCATCGTCGTGATGAACAATAATCCTGATCTAGGCGAAATGCTCGGCGTGGGCGACAGCATGGAGCTGCCGAAAATCGCCGACATTGAGGAAGGCCTCAAGATTATCGCACCCGTGTTTCAGCCCTCCCCAACAAGGAGCGCCTGAGCCATGTCGGCACGCTTCATCATGCCCGCGCTGATGGTCGCAATTCTCTCCATCGCGGCCACGCCAGCGCCTATCAGCACGCGCACCGGCGTTTACACGCAGGCGCAAGGGGCAGACGGGGCCAAGCTCTACGCGATCCGCTGCGCCATGTGTCATGGCCGCCAGCTTGAGGGGAGCTATGAGATTCCGGCGCTGCAAGGCCGGTTCATCGCAAACTGGAGCCGCGCCCCCCTCACGAACCTGAACGACTATATTGCGCGGGCCATGCCGCAATTTGCGCCGGGCTCCCTCAAGCCGGACGAAACCGCAAAGATCGTTGCTTATCTGCTCAAGGAAAATGGTCTGCCTGAAGGATCGCAGCCCTTGCCATCTGGTGGCGCGGCTATGGCGCGCATCATGCTAGAGCCTGCGCCGCTGATTGCAGAGGTTGCATCCAAAGCAGATTGAAAATCTGAATCGCTGCGGTCCGCATGGTTAGACTGCTACATATCAGCAACACTCCGCCGAATTTTCTCTGCAGCAAGGCTTGAGTTTGCGTTATTGCAGTGCAACATTCCGAAACTGAGCATGATAAGTAGTCTGTTTGGTCTTTGGGAACCAGCTTTGAGCCTTTCGCGAGATGCAGTGAAATTATCGTCGCACATCTCCACGCGTCTTGGTGGCACGTGGGCTCACCGGCCGTGACCATAGAAACACCCGCCCCGATCCTGGCATCGCAAAGCGCCTCGCACGCGGCGGCCGATCAGCAGATCGCTCCCTTGCAAAACCGCCAGCCCTCGTCGCGCCACTTGTTCATTCTCGGCTCATTGGGTTTGATCGGAGGCTGCCTGCTCGTCGCCTTCCACATGGCGACGGACGGCCAAGACTTTTTGCTGGAAACGTTGACGGTGCTGGACTTGGCCGGTCTTTCGATCCTGCTGCTGGTGGGCGTCAAGCGCTCGCGGGATAAGGCAATCAAGGATGCCGTAGCGGCAGAACTGCTCGCCCACCTCTCTCATGCCAAACAAAGCGCGGAAAGCGCCAACCTTGCCAAGAGCCGCTATCTGGCAAGCATCAGTCATGAGATCCGCTCACCGCTCAACGCCATCTATGGCTATGCGCAACTTTTCGAGCGCGGCGACGGCGTGAATGCGCAGGAAGCAGCCCGGGTCATCCTGCGCTGCTCAGAGCATCTGACCAATCTTGTGGAAGGCCTGCTGGATATCTCCCAGCTGGAGTTCGGCGTCTTGCGGGTGCGAACGGAAGAGGTGCGGCTGGGCCAGTTCATGGAGCAGGTCATCTCGATGATGCGGCCCGCGGCGAGTTCCAAGGGCCTGACTTTTACCTATGATGGACCGGAACGACTGCCGGAAGTCGTGCGACTCGACCAGAACCGTTTCCGCCAAGTTCTCATCAACCTCCTTTCAAATGCCATCAAGTTCACCGAGCAGGGATCGGTCACGCTGAAGCTTCGCTATGCAGGGCAGATCGCGATCTTCGAAGTGTCGGACACCGGGCCGGGTATTCCAGCCGAAGATCATGAGCGCATTTTCGAGCGCTTCGAGCGCGGGACGCAGGAGCCTGTTGAAGGGAATAAGGCGCCCAAGCCAGGCGCCGGCCTCGGCCTTGCGATTGCCCGCACGATCGTGGAAATTCTCGGCGGAAAGCTGGAGCTGCAAAGCGAAGTTGGCAAGGGCACCACGTTTCGCATCACGATGATGCTGAGCGAAGTGAGCGGGCGCCATGCGCAGCTTGCGCCAGTGCGCAAACTCATCGGCCATGAGGGCCGCCAGCGCACCATCCTGCTGGTGGAGGATGATGGCGACCAGCGCTTCTTCCTCGAGACATTGCTGCGCTCGCTCGGCTTCATCGTCTTCGCATGCCCCAATGGTGAAGAGGCGCTTGAGCGAAGCGAAACAGTCCAGCCCGATCTTGCAATTCTGGATATCAGCCTGCCCGGCCTGTCTGGTTGGCAAACCGGCGAAGCGTTGCGCGAGCGTTTCGGCGAGCCGCTTCAAATCCTCATGTTGTCAGCCAACAGCGAAGAATTGCACCGCCCGGAATATGACACGCCACGGCACGACCGGTTTCTCGTCAAGCCGGTCGAGTTCGAGGCCCTGGTGGACATGATGGGCGATATGCTGGGCCTCACCTGGTGCCGCGACGACAGCGTCGATGATGCACCCCTGTTGGTGACGTCGAATGCAGCCCAAACAGCATCGCTCGCTGACGTGGGCCAAGATGCAATGCCGCATGTCGTGCGTCTGCGGGAATTTCTGCGCATCGGCTATACGCGCGGCATAGAAGCCGAAATCAAGCAATTGGAACAAGCCGCACCGCAAGCGCAGCCGCTTGTTCGCCAACTCTATGACTGTCTAGACCGATTTGACCTCGCGGCGATGGCGCGCCTCGTTCAGGAACAATAAAACATGAAGATCCCTGGTCACTCCGATACTGTCCTCGTCGTCGATGATGAACCCGATGCACTGCGTATGCTCACGGCGGCGCTCGAAAAAGCGGAACTCACCGTTCTTGTTGCCACCTCCGGCGAGGCAGCACTGGAACTGCTCAACAATATCGTGCCTGATCTCATCCTGATGGATGCCGTGATGCCCGGCATGGACGGCTTCGAGACGACACAGCGGATCAAATCAAAGCCCGGCCTCGCCAGCATACCCGTCATCTTCATGACCGGGCTGACCGAGAGCGAGCATGTCGTGGAAGCCTTTGAGGTGGGCGGCGTGGACTATGTGCGCAAGCCTGTGGATTTACAGGAATTGCTGGCACGGGTGCGGGCGCATATGGCGCAGGGCCGCGCGGTGCAGGCCAGCATCACCAGCCTTGATGCAACCGACCGGCTCATCTTGGCCACGGATTCAAAGGGCAGCCTGCTCTGGTGTACGCCGCGTGCCGAGCAAGCCATCAAGCGCGTCTCTCCCGATTGGCGACGCGGTGAGACGGCCTTGCCGGAGGAGATGCGCAACCAGATCGAGCGGCTGTTGACGATGCAGGAGCTCGCCGGTGGATCGGTGCGCGTAAAGCAGACCAAGAGCAGCGGCCAGCTGGAGCTGATGGTGATCGCCCATTATCGCGAAGATGAAGTGCTGATCCGCCTCAATGAGCTCAACCCGGGGCAGGATCTCATCAAGCTGCAGGAGCGCCTGCCCCTCACCCACCGCGAGGCCGAGGTGCTGCTATGGGTGAGCTATGGCAAACCCAATCGCGTGATCAGCGATGTGCTGGCGATCAGCCCGCGCACCGTGACCAAACATCTTGAACGCATCTTCGATAAGCTGGGCGTGGAGACGCGCTCAGCTGCTGCTGCCGTCGCGATCCGTATGTTAGGTCAGTAGCCCTTTGCGGCGCAGCTCCGCAGGCAGGCGGTGCGGCCGCTGATAGGTTGCGCTGGACTCAGCAGGCATATCAGAGGGCGCCTCAAGCGCTGCGGCGGGTGTGCCGGATGCCTTCTTCACCGCAATCGCTTCAATCTCGATCAGGAAGTAAGGGCCGACCAGAGCAGCAACCTGGAAGGTGGAGCGGGCAACCGTGTTGGGGTTCGCGCTCGTCCCGAAAAACTCCTTGAAGCCCGCATTCACGCCAGCAAAGTCCATTTTGCCAAGGCGCGGATCTGCGGTGACGAACAGCGAGAGCTTCACCAGATCGGATACGGCGTAGCCTTGCGACTCCAGCAACGTCTTGATTTTGCTGAGCGTGCTGATCGTCTGCGTCTTGCTGTCGCCCATTTCCTCAAGCGATTTCACCTCGGCCATCGGCTTGGCGGGATCGATTGGAGAAGGCAGCTGCCCCGAGAGGTAGAAGGTCTCCATGCCGGGGCCAACGCGCGCGCCATCAAGGATGATCGCACTTGGACTGCTCTTGATGCGATTGACCTGCGCCTGTGCGGGCGTCGCCGCCAGAGCGGAGGCTGCGCCTGCCGCCAAAAGAAACTTCAGCACTGTTGCAAAAGGTGCAGCGAAAGGCCGTTCGGCGCGGGAATTGGCGTTTTTAATCATAGCCATGATGGCTACGGGGACACCGCCGGTCTCGCCATACGACAAAATGCGTATGTCGCGAACGCCCCCACTGCGATCAGCTAGCCCCAAGCAAAAGACTGACCGGGAAAGCCGGAAAGCAAGCGCAAACAAACGGGCTGGGAGAGGAGAGCGACACGCAACTCAAGGGGGACTCTCATTATGACAAACAGCCGGAAACTCATTTCCGCCCTGCTTCTCGCGACCAGCGCCATGTCGGCCTCCGCATTTGCGCAGACCGCTGACACGGCACCGCAGGATACGCCGACCGACGGCAGCGAAATCATCGTAACAGGCACCCGCGCAACCGGCATGCAGGCCGCGGACAGCGCCGCACCCATCCAGTTGCTGGGCGAAGCAGCCCTTGAGCGCGTCGGCCAGCCAAACCTCAACCAGGCGCTCACCCAAATGGTCCCCTCTTTCCAGGCCCAGTCACAGGGCACGGACATGGCAAGCTTTTCGCTCTCAGCCCGCCTGCGCGGCCTGAACCCCAACCACACGCTTGTCATGGTCAACGGCAAACGCCGCCACGGCAACGCGATCCTTCAGGTTATCAACGGTGCCTTCGGCGGCTCGGCTGCACCAAGCATCGATCTCATTCCGCCAGATTCGGTGCGCCGGATCGAAATTCTGCAGGAAGGCGCAGCGGCACAATATGGCTCGGATGCCATTGCCGGCGTCATCAACATCATCCTCAAGAGCGACACGTCGGGCATGACCATCAAGGGCAGTGCTGGCGAATATTATGATGGCGAAGGTCGCACCTACAGCGTCAGCGGTAACTTCGGCATGCCGGTCGGCGATGCTGGCTTCCTGAACTTCAGCCTCTTCCACCGCCGCAACGATCCAACGACGGTCGGTGACGCGCAAATCAGCGTGCGCAACCTTGATGGCAGCACGGCTACCAATGTTTCGGCAGCCTTCTTCCCCATCTATGACGCTCTGAACAAGAATGACGGCACCGCCAATATCAATGGCGGCCAGCCAAGCTCGCAACTGAATGTCGCTTTCTACAACTTCGGTTACGACTTTGGCGGGGTTGAGTTCTACTCCTTCGGTGACATTTCCTTCCGCCATGGCAAGGCGCTGCAGGGCTATCGTCCACCAAACCGCATTTGCGTCAACAGCGCTGTCCCCTCTTCCTGCTTCGCGCCGACCGTTAACGACGGGATGGTGCCCTGGATCGAAGTGAAGCAGGACGAATATTCGCTCACCGGCGGTCTTCGTGGCGAGGTGAGCGGCTGGAGCTGGGATCTCAGCGCAACCTATGCTGACGATTATGCCCGTGTATTCACGACACATTCCGCCAACACATCACTGTTCAAGGCCACTGGCTTCACGCCACGCGAATTTTACGATGGCGGTTTCCAGTTCACGCAGTTTGTTTCCACGCTCGATATCCGCAAGGAGCTTGACGCGGGCATGGCTGAGCCGCTGACCCTGGCAGTGGGTGGTGAGTATCGCCGTGAAACCTATGAAATCTTCGCCGGTGATGACGCCTCCCGCTATGTCGAGGGTGGTCAATCATTTCCCGGTTATGCGCTGAGCGACGCCGCCCTTTCCAAGCGCACGGCCAAATCGGTTTACGGTAACGTGATCGCCAAGCCGCTCACTGACTGGACGGTCGATATTGCCGGTCGCTATGAACATTATAGCGATTTTGGTGATACGACGATCGGCAAGATCACCACCCGCTATGACATCACGCCGGAATTTGCTCTCCGCGCAACCGCAAGCACCGGCTTCCGCGCGCCGACGATGGCAGAGTCCAACTACTCGGCAACAAACGTTGCGCCCACCAGTGCTACGGTTCAGCTCGCGCCAAGTTCGCCTGCATCGACTGCCTTGGGCTTTGGTGCTTTGAAGCCAGAAAAATCGACCAGCTTTTCGATCGGTACGGTACTTCGTCCGCTGCCACGCATGATCGTTACGGTTGATGGCTATTACATCAAGATCAAGGACCGCATTGCGTCATCGGGCACGATCACCGGTCGCCGCAACGGCGTGCCAGTGCTCACGCCGCTCATCAACGGTCAAACGCCTGCTGCTGCCGTGGCTGCTGCAATTGCAGTCAGCGGCAAGAGCATCGACCCTGCTGTCGGAACGCTCGGTGTGCAAACCTACACCAACGGCATCGACACCGAGACGTTCGGCGCGGAATTCTCGGCTCGCTATCCGGTCGACCTGAGCTTTGGCGAACTCGATCTGACGCTGGGCATGAACTACACGGACACCAAGGTAGTCGAAAACCGCCTTGGCTCGCTGTTCAACGCCCAGGCTGAAGCGATCATCGAAACCTCTTCGCCCAAGTTCAAGAGTGTCTTCGGTATGCTGCTGACCAGCGGCAAGTTCAGCGCCAATGCCCGCGCAACTTACTACAGCAAGTCCACCATTCTGGTGAGCCCGGCGGTGACGGTTCCTAATGCCCCCATCACTGGAAACTTCTTCCCAGCTGTTGTCGGCGCGACCACCATTTTCGATCTCGAATTTGGTTATGACCTGACGGAGTGGGCGACACTGGCAATTGGCGCGAACAATCTGTTCAACAAGAAGCCAGAAATTCCCGGTGTGGTCAGTGGCGTTACGATCGCGTCCGGAACGTCGCCATATACTAATGGCAGCACGACGATCAACGGACCCTATAACCACGGTCCTTACGGAACGAACGGCGGATATTATTACGCTCGCGTGTCGCTCAAGTTCTGACGTTCGCTAATCCAACAGTCGATAACCTTTGGAAGAGGATCAATCATATGAGAAAATTAGGCATTACCGCCGCCATCACGGGAGCGCTGCTTGCGGCGCTCCCCAGCACCGCAAGTGCGCAGACGATCGAGCGGAGCTATGGCAATCCCACTTCGCCCATCGCGTCGCTGATCGAAGTGCCGGCCAATGCGAAGATCATGTTCGTATCGGGCACAACGCCTTCCCCGATTGACCCGGCCAAGCCTGAAGACCTTGGCGACACCAGGGCGCAAACGCTCAGCATCCTTACCAAGATGAAAGCGTCGCTGGAAGCCAAGGGCTATTCGATGGGCGATATCGTCAAAATGACGGTGTTCCTTGTCGGCGTGCCGAGCAATGGCGGCAAAATGGATAGCGCTGCGATGAACGAAGTGTTCCGCACCTTCTTCGGCACCGCAGAGCAGCCCAACAAGCCGACCCGGTCGACGATCCAGATCGCGGCGCTTGGCCGCCCGACCATGTATGTCGAGATCGAGGCGATCGCAGCCAAAATGCCATGAACTGATTGAAGCCGGGGCGTGCCGTGGAAATGGCGCTCCCCGGCTTTGCACTGCGCCAGCATCGCCACAGGGGGGCCACAGCATGATCGAGAAGATGACACCGACGCGGCGAGATATGCTGGCGATGATCGGCAAGGCTGGCGGAACGATCGCCCTTTATCAGGCGATGACCGCGCTGGGCCATGCCGCCGAAACGCAATTCATCGGCCCACCCAAGCTGAGCGGCGCGCCCAAGGGCAAGAAGGTTCTGATCCTCGGTGCCGGGCTTGCGGGCATGGTCGCCGCATATGAGCTGGAACGTGCGGGCTATGCCGTGCAGATCCTCGAATATCAGGATCGCCCCGGTGGCCGCAATTACACCATCCGCGGCGGCGACAAGGTGGTCGAACTCGGCGGCGCGACGCAGACCTGCGAATTTTCGCCCGGCAATTATCTCAATCCCGGCCCCTGGCGCATTCCTCACCATCACCGCTCGCTGCTGCATTACTGCAAGCAGTTTGGCGTGGAACTGGAGCCCTTCATTCAGCTCAACCACAATGCCTATGTCCACAATAGCAAGGCATTTGGCGGCAAGCCCCAGCGCTACAAGGAGCTGGGCGTCGATTTCAAAGGCCATGTCTCGGATCTGCTCGCCAAGTCGCTCAACGCAGGCGCGCTCGACCAAAAGGTAAGCGCAGAGGACAAGGCCAAGCTGCTCGAAGCGCTGCGTGGCTGGGGCGTGCTCGATAAGGACATGAACTTCACGAGCAACCTGAACGTCTCGGGCCAGCGCGGCTATGATCGCGCGCCGGGCGGCGGCATCAATGGTGCGCCCACGCCGTCCAAGATCAACAGCCTGTCGGACATCATGGATTCCAACATCTGGACCCACATGTCCTTCTTCTTCGGCAATGTGATGCAGACGACCATGTTCCAGCCCAAAGGTGGCATGGACATGATCGGCAAAGCCTTCGCCAAGCGGGTCGGCAAGACCATTCGCCTGAACACCAAAGTCACCAAGATCACGCAGGACGAAGGCGGCGTGACCGCTTACTGGCAGGATATTCCAAGCGGCAAGACCGGCGAGACCAAGGCTGATTATTGCGTCAACACCATCCCGCTGCCGGTGCTGAGCCAGCTGGATATGCAAGTCGGCCCGGCGATGAAGGCCGCAATCAAGTCCGTCCCCCTGAGCAGCCATGTCAAAGTCGGGCTGGAGATGCGCACGCGCTTCTGGGAAGAGAATGACGCAATCTACGGCGGCCATAGCTTCACGGATCAGGCAATCGGGCTGATCTCCTACCCCAATGATAAAATGTTCGGCAACGGACCTGCCGTTCTGCTCGGTACCTTTGCGAGCAATGCGGGGGGCTTCCAGCTCACCGGCATGACCCCGGCGCAGCGCATCGAAACCGCGCTGGCGCAGGGCACGGTCTTCCATCCCAACGACTATCGCAAAAATTACATGAACGGCACGTCTGTTGCGTGGAGCCGCCTGCCCTGGATCCTGGGCTGCGTCTCGCGCTGGTCGGATGATGCACGTGCTGCCCATTATCAGAACCTCGTCGCGATGGATGGCCGGATCGTGCTCGCGGGCGAACATGCCTCCTACTATGGCGGCTGGATGGAGGGCTCGCTGCTCTCCGCACTGGATGCCATCGAGCGCATTCACCAGCGTGCGACGGCGGCCTGAGATGAGAGCTGCGCGCGCAATCGCCCCTGCCCTCGCCGCTGTGCTGCTTGGCGCTGCGCTGCTCACCGGACCGCGATCGGTGCAGGCGCAGGATGCCCCCGGCGGTGGACCGAGCAGCGTGGAAATCTCCAGCGAAGGCAAGGAAGTTTACGAGCAGATCTGCCAGGCCTGCCACATGGCCGATGCGAAGGGCGGCGATGGCGCGGGGGCGGCAATCCCGGCGCTGGCCGACAATCCCAACCTCGCAAGCAAGGACTTCATCGTCGACATTGTGGTGCATGGCCGCGGTGGCATGCCTTGGTTCACGGACATGCTGACCACCGAGCAGATCGCGGCGGTTTCCACCTATGTCCGCGCGCATTTCAATAAATATCCTGACCCGGTGACGGTTGCCGACGTCCAGCGCGTCGTCAGCACCGGCAAAGCGTCGGCCAGTAATTGAAGCACTTACCGATGCCGTGGGGGCGGCATCGCTATTCACCTTGGGGATAAGATAATGAACGACCAGAATAGCCCTTCACGGCGCGAGTTGTTCTCTATGATTGGCAAGGCCGGTGGCGCTCTCGCCATGTATCAGGCGATGACCGCGCTGGGCCATGCTGCCGAGACCCAGTTCACGGGGCCGCCAAAGCTCACAGGCGCGCCCAAAGGCAAGAAGGTGCTGGTGCTAGGCGCGGGCCTTGGCGGCATGCTCGCGGCCTATGAGCTGCGCAAGGCAGGCTATCTCGTGCAAGTGCTTGAATTCCAGAACCGCCCGGGCGGCCGCAACTATACGATCCGCGGCGGCGACAAGGTCGTCGAAGTGGGGGGCGCGACGCAGACCTGCGAATTTTCGCCCGGCAATTATCTCAATCCCGGCCCCT
>CAMLFF010000006.1 GCA_946479185.1 uncultured Sphingobium sp. | reverse complement strand
GCGAACAGGAACATCATGATGCTGCCATGCATCGTGAACAGCTGGTTGTAGACCGCAGGCCCGACAAAGGCGCTATCCGGCGTCGCCAATTGCGCGCGGATCAGCATGGCCAGCACGCCACCGATGGCGAAGAAGGCGAAGGCGGTCAGAATGAAGCGCTTGCCGATATCCGAGTGATTGACCGAGACCAGCGTGCCGCGCCAACCCTTCGGCGCATCCCATATGGCGCTAAGCGCGCGGTGCCGCTGCAGAACGTTCATTGGGCGCTCCCTCGCTGGAAGGCAGCCCAGCTCGCTTCATCATGCGCCACGACCCGGAACCGGTTGTTGGTATGGTTGAGCCCGCAAAATTCCGCGCAAAGGCCATGATAGGTGCCGGGCTTGCTCGCCTCGATGCGCAGCACATTCACTTGCCCCGGAATGGCGTCCATCTTGCCGCCGAGCCTTGGCACCCAGAAGCTGTGGATGACGTCCGCAGAGGCTATCCGCACATCGACCGGCCGCCCGGCGGGGATGTGCAGAATGTCCCGCGTCGCGAGCATCCCGGAGGCGCCGGGCTGGCGAAAGGTCCAATACCATTGATGCCCGGTCGCCTCGACGGCAATCACGCCCGGAACGCGATGCGGGATCAACCGTTCGCCTAACATCAGCGCATAGCCGAGCAGCACAAGGAGCACCGCGCCCGGCATCGCCACGCCAAGCCAGCCGACCCACATATTCGCTGGCGTTTCCCTCGTCCTGCGGTTCCGAATGAAAGTGAGTGCCAGCAACGTCATGACCAGCACCGTCAATAATGTCGCGCCCGCAAGCATGATCCACCAGAGAGTCGCGATGCCGTCCGCAGCCGGACTGGCGGTGTCGAGCGTGGAAACAGGACCAGCGCATCCGCCTGCCAGCATGACTGACGCAACAGCGATTGATCGGAGAGCATGATGGCGCAGGAAAGCATGGCTGAAGAAATTGGACGCGCCGCCGGGGAAAATGGTGAGGCTGGGGGCGATCTGGTCGACCCCATTTCCGCACAGACCCATTTTCACCGCACGGAATCTAAGATTGCGGTAGCGGGGCATCCCCTGCACGCGATGTTCGTCACCTTCCCCATCGCGCTCACCATGTGCACGCTGGGCGCCGATAGCTTCTATTGGTGGACAGGTGACCTCTTCTGGAGCCGCGCAGCCTTGTGGGCGAGTGGCATGGCCTTCCTCTTCGGCCTGGTGGCTGGCCTTTCCGGCACCGTCGAGCTGTTGCTCGTGCCCGGCATCCGCGCGCGATCGGCCAGTTGGACGCATTTCATCATTGCGGTGATGCTGCTCGCCATTCTCGGCGCGAATTGGGGCTATCGTCTGGCGACCGGCTATGAGGATGCCGTGCTGCCCTGGGGGCTGCTGCTCTCCGCCTTCGCCGCGCTGTTTACCGCGATCACCGGATGGCATGGCGGCAAGCTGGTGTTCGATTATCATCTCGGCACCTCGCCGACCGGTAAAGGCTGACCGCGCGGTTCCAACAGCCAGTCGGGCACGAGGTCGGAGCCGAGCATCGGCTTGCCAAGGACGAGCAACAGGATCGCGATGGTTGCGAGCGAGGTGACGGACAGCATAAGTGGTGGCCAGAAGCGTGGTGGCTGATAATCCCCCTGCTGCTCGCCGACCATGAGCGTGACATGGCCAATCCATGCATGGAGCAGCACCAGCACGCCGACAGCGACAAGCTTGGCGAACATCCACGCCACGAACACCTCGCGCAGGAAGATCAACGCCGTGCCCATTGCAATGGTTATCACGGCAGCGGGCGTGACGATGAAGATATAGGCCTGATGGGTGAGCAGACGCAGATGGGAATAATCCGCCTGCGCATCATCGCTGTCGTGCTTGGAAAGCAGCAAAGGCAGTCCAACCAAGCCTGAGCACCAAATTGCCAGCGCCGCGATGTGGATGAATTTGATGAGCGCTATCATGCAGATGCGGCTGCCTGTGCCCAGATGCGCCGGGCCACCAACGCCGTGGCAATCGCATAGGGAACGGTGCCCAGCACCCACATCAGCAAGCCTGCCAATTGCTGATCTTCAAGCTGTGTCATCCCCCATGGCAAGGTCGTGCCCGCATGAGTCAGGTAAAGCGCGTTCGGCGCGAAGGTGAGTAAGGCGCCAAGCATCCCCATTTGCGCCATCGCCCCGATCGCGGCGAAGCTCGCCGACACCGGCGGCGCGGCAAAAAGCGACCTCCAGAACCAGATGCTCGTGCCCAGCAAGCTTGCCTGCATGGCCCAATAGATGAGGCTATCGGCCAGCGCGCGGTCATAAGGCCCAGGCAGATGCCACAGCCAGAGCGCGACGGTGGAGACCGCGAGCGCCAATCCGACATGGGTCGAGCGCTGCGCCGGGAACGCATGAGCGATGAGCGGCGCTGCGACCGCCACGATGAGGATATGATGAAGCGCGCGCGCAGAAAACAGCGCGACGCTAATCGCACAGAGGGGGGACACAAACGCCACAGCGAGGACCGTGACGCCCGCCATCGCCGATTTGGGGCGAGCAGATCGTATTGCGACGATGGCGCAACCGAGCAATCCCAGGATCAGCACAGGGTCCAGATTCCAGCGCAGCAGCATGTCATCCGGCAAGGGGGGCGATCCGCAATAGCTGGTCATCGCTGCGCGCCATCTGCCCGCAGGGCGTCATGACCATAAGCCATCGCAAAGACCAGCATGGCGCCTCCCACAATATTTCCCAACGTGCTCAGCGCGAGATTGATCAGGCCCGCCGAAAAATCCGGGGTTTCAAGCGGCGCCGCCAGCCAGCCGAGGGGCAGCAGCGACATATTGGCAATGGAATGCTCCAGACCCGCAGCCACGAAGATGGAAACCGGTGCGACCACCGCCACGGCCTTTGCTGGCAATGTACGCGCGGACATCGCCATCCATACAGCGAGACAAACCAGCACATTGGCCAAAACGCCCGAGAAGAAGATAGCCTGAGGTGCTTTTGCCAGCTTATCCTGCGTGACTGACACCGCTGCGCTGCCAATTTCGGCATCCAGACTGCCGCTGGCTGAAAACAGGATTGCCACCGTGACACTGCCCAGCAGATTGCCAAACCAGACCGTCCCCCAGGCACCCAGCATCCGCGCGAAAGTGAGATCGCGCTTATAGACCGGCAAGGCGAACATGGTGTTGCCAGTGAAGAGTTCGGCGCCAACGATCATGACGAAAAGCAGGCCGACGGAAAATGCGATGCCGGACAATAAGCGCACCGGTCCTGCATCGCCCGCTGCGGCCTGCACGATCAGCGAGGCAATGGAGCCGAAGGCGATGAACGCGCCTGCCAATATCGCCAGCACCATCATCCGCCCCCAAGGCTGCATCGCTTTGGCGGCAAGACTGGATGATGCATCTATCGCGATGGCGTCGCCAACGGGATCGTCAACGTCCTGCGCCATCAGACTGCCACGATCCGCACCGGCACCGCTTTGCTCGCGGGCGTCTTGGATTGCTGATCATGGTGCTGGAGCGGGATCAGTGGATTGAGCTCGGGATAATAGCCGACGATCGTACCATCCGGCAGATCATAAGGGATGACCTCAAGCTCATCGACGCGACGATGATGGCCATCGCCAATGTCTCCCACGAGTGACACGCGCTGCCCTGCTACCAGTCCTGCGCTTTCAATATCGTTGGGGCTGATCAGCAGCACATCGCGCTTGCCCTCAATGCCGCGCAGACGATCACTATAGCCATAGATGGTGGTGTTGAACTGATCGTTCGACCGGACCGTCACCAGGCGGAACAGGCCATCCGCATCCGCAACATCGGTCGCCGCCAGCATATCAGGAGCGGTGAATTGCGCCTTGCCGCTCTCCGTCTCCCACTGCCGTTCGCGCGCCGGATTGCCGCGGTAAAAGCCGCCGGGCGTAAAAATACGCGCATTCATATCGTGAAATTGATCGGGGTAGGTTTGCGCGATCAGATCACGCACGCGCGAATAATCCTCCGTCCATTCATCCCATTGCACCTTGGGATTGGCCGGAAGCGTGGCCTTGGCGATGCCCGCGACGATGGCGAGTTCCGACTTCAAATGCTCGCTGGCTGGCGCGCGATGCCCGAGCGATGCGTGGATATGGCTGAAACTGTCTTCGACCGTTACGGTCTGATTGCCGCCCGCTTGCTTATCCTCCTCGCTGCGGCCTAGGCAGGGCAGCAGATAAGCGACGCGACCATTGAATAAATGGGAGCGATTGAGCTTGGTGGCGATCTGCACCGTAAGATCGAGCTGCTCCCATGCAGGCTCGATCCGGCCTTGATCGGGCACGGCACGCAGGAAATTGCCGCCAAGGCCGATGAAGGCGCGCACGGAGCCATCCAGCACGCCCTCACACACCTTCACAGTCGTGCGTCCTTCATCGCGCGGCGGATCGAAGTCGAACATCTCGGCAAGCTTGTCGAGCGGCACCAGCTCCGGCTTCTCCGAGATACCAACGGTGCGCTGGCCCTGCACATTGGAGTGACCACGCACGGGGCAAATGCCAGCGCCTTTGCGACCGATATGCCCGCGCATCAGCAGCAGGTTCACCAGCATCGCGATATTCTCGAACCCGTGAACATGCTGGGTAAGCCCCATGCCATAGACGCCGATCACGCGCTCGGATGAGACATACACCTCCCCTGCGGCTTCGATATCTGTGCGGCTCAGTCCTGATTCCTGCTCGATCCGCTCCCAAGGCGTTGCCTGCGCCAGCGCGCGGAACGCATCGAAACCATCGCAATGCTCCGCGATGAAGGTCCTATCCAGCAGCGTTCCACCGCGCCGCTCATCTTCTGCCAGCACATATTTGCATAACCCCATGATCGCGGCGATGTCGCCACCGGCACGCACCTGATGATATTGGCAACTGATCGGCGTTTCACTGCCCGTCAGCATCTGGCTTGGCCGCTGGGGATTGATGAACGCGGTGAGGCCCTTCTCGCGAATGGGATTGAAGGTCACAATCTTGCAGCCGCGTTCGACGGCCTTTTGCAGCGGATGCAGAAAGCGCGGACTATTCGTGCCGGTATTCTGACCGAAGAAGAAGATCGCGTCGCACTCTTCAAAATCTTCCAGCACGCAGGTGCCGACGGGCGATCCGATCAGCTTTTTGAGCGCAACCGATGTCGTCTCGTGGCACATGTTGGAGCTGTCGGGCAGATTGTTATGGCCATAGAGCCTAGCAAACAGCGCGTAGAGATAGGAGGTCTCGAGGCTGGCCCGGCCGGACGCATAGAAGGTCGCGGATTTGGGATTGATGGCCTGAAGGGACTGCGCGATCCCTTGAAATGCCTCCTCCCAGCTGCACGGCACATAATGGTCGGTCGCTTCATCATAGCGCATCGGGTGGGTGAGCCGCCCTTCATGCTCAAGATCATGGTCGCTCCAGCCGCGCAGCTGCGTCACGCTATGCTTGGCGAAAAACGCTGGCGTGCAGCGGTGCGAAGTCAGCTCCCACAAAGTCGCCTTCGCGCCATTTTCGCAAAATTCGAAGGCGTGTGGGTGCTTCGGTTTCCCCCAGGCGCAACTGGTACACATGAAGCCGCCGGTCTTGTTCTGGCGGCTGAGCGTTTCTAACGCGGCCGGAGAGGAGATTTCCTGCGCGAACGTAGCGCCGATCCCGCGCAGCGATCCCCAGCCTCCTGCTGCACCCTCATAGTCGATCGTCTCTGCGTCATGCGCCATCATGTCCTCCGCTACGGCCCTCTTGAACTAAGTTTCTGAGGGCGATTGGGTTCCGAAAGATGTGCAATTGAAGACAGTTCATTGGTTCAACTGGCTATTTTCCAAGTCTTTTGCTGCCTCACCGGCATTTTTTGCTCTTCCCGCTTGCGCAAACTGGCCTGGCATGAAAGCGGAGCAGGCAAAGTTCGCTTTCTAACGAAGGGTTTGCCAGAGAATGCCGTTGGCTACCACGCGCGCTGTGACGAGCCGCCCCTCCCGAACCGGCCTGCGCACCATGCTCAGCGTGGCGGCGGCAACGTTGTTCTTTCTGGCAAGCGGCGTGCTCGCTTATCTCAACATTCAGGCGCTCCGTGCCGACACCGATAAGGTGGTGCATACCCATGAGGTGATCACTCAGCTCGGCAATCTGCTCTCAGCCGTGCAGGATGCGGAGACGGGACAACGCGGCTATCTGATCACAGGCAATGATCGCTATCTCGACCCTTATGAAGAAGCGCTGACTCGCAGTGGCGCCAGCCTTGCCAGGGTCGAAACGCTGACTGCGGATAATCTCGCTCAGCAAGCCAATCTGCAACGCCTCAAGCCCCATGTCGCCGCCAAGCTGGCCGAGCTCAAGGAGACGATCGACGCGCGGCGCAGCCAGGGCGCGAGCGCGGCTGTTGCGCTGGTTAACACCGACCGCGGCAAGCTGGAAATGGACCTGATCCGCACCCAGCTCGACACGATGCGAGCCGAAGAGCGGCGCCTGCGTGAAATGCGGCTCGCGCAAATGCAATCGGCCTTCCGCACGGCGACGGCGAGCGGCGTCATCGCGGCACTGCTTGGCATCGGGCTTACGTTCGCGGTCGGTCTGCTGGTCAACCGCAGCGTGGCAGCACGCCAGCGGCTAGCTTGGCTGCAAGCGGGCGAAGTTGGCCTCGCGCAGGCGACGCTTGGCGACAAGACGGTGCCCGAGCTTGGCGAGAGCATCCTCGATTATCTCACGCCCTATCTCGGCGCGCAGGCGAGCGCGCTGTTCAAGGGCGAGAATGGCATGTTCGTCAGAGTGGCGGCGCTTGGCGTGCCCGCCGATGCCAAGGTGCCCGAGCGCTTCAAACTGCGTGAGGGGCTGTTGGGTCGCGTCGCTGCGGAAGGTAAGCCGATTGCCATCGCCGATGTGCCGGAGGATTATTTCACGATTGGCTCAGGCCTTGGCAGTGACACACCACGCCACCTCGTCATCGCTCCGTTCAATGCTGACGGGCTGGTGAATGCCGTCGTCGAATTTGCTTTTCTGCACGCGCCGGACGAGCGGACGCTCGCCTTCCTCGCGGAGGCCGCGCAGCCCGCAGGCGTTGCGCTGCGCTCAGCCCGCTACCGCACCGAGCTGCAAAATCTGCTCGAGGCGACCCAGCGCCAGTCCGAAGAGCTGCAGGTGCAGAGCGAGGAATTGCGCGTCTCGAACGAGGAGCTTGAAGAGCAAGGCCGCGCGCTCAAGGAATCCGCAGTCCGGCTTGAGCAGCAGCAGGTCGAGCTGGAGCAGACCAATTCCCAGCTTGAGGAACAGGCGCAACTGCTCGAAACGCAGCGCGACGACCTTGCCCGCACCACATCCGCCGTTGAGCTCAAGGCGCGCGAGCTTGAGCAGGCCAGCCAGTATAAGTCTGACTTCCTCGCCAATATGAGCCATGAGCTTCGCACGCCGCTCAACTCGCTGCTGATCCTCTCCAAATTGCTGGGCGATAATCCGCACGGCAATCTGACAGAGGAGCAGGCCAAATATGCCCGGACGATTGAATCGTCCGGCAATGACCTGCTCAACCTGATCAATGATATTCTCGACCTCTCGAAGATCGAGGCCGGTCATGTCGATATCCGCCCGGAAGCTGTGCTGCTCACGCGCCTTGCCGCAAATCTGCGCCAGACCTTCGATCCGGTCGCGCAGGCCCGTCGCCTTGAATTCGCGATCGACATTGCCGAAGGCGTCCCCGGTTCCATCGTCAGTGATCGGCAACGGCTGGAGCAGATCCTGAAGAATCTGCTCGCCAATGCTTTCAAGTTCACGGGCGAGGGCAAGGTGTCGCTGCGTATCGAGCCAGTGGACGATGCGCGCATCGCGCTCACCGTGAGCGATACCGGCATCGGCATTTCGCCCGACCAGCAGCAGGCGATCTTCGACGCGTTCCGTCAGGCCGATGGCGCGATCAATCGCAAATATGGTGGCACCGGGCTTGGCCTTTCGATTTCGCGCGAGCTTTCTCGCCTGCTCGGTGGCTCCATCGCGCTGACCAGCGAGCTTGGCACAGGCAGCAGCTTCACGCTGACGATCCCCAACGAATATCATCCGGCACAGGTGCAGGCGCGCCCAGAGCCCGCAACACCGCCGCCTGCTACGCCGGCAAATGCCAGCGCCAAGCCGATGAGCAAGCGCACCAGCCACCTCCCCGCGCTCGATGATGATCGCGACCGGCTGGAGAGCACAAGACGGCTACTGCTTGTCGTGGAGGATGATCAGACCTTCGCGGGCATCGTGCGCGATCTCTCACGCGAGGCCGGTTTTCAGTGCCTCGTTGCCGGAACGGCGGAAGAAGCGCTCGACCTTGCCCGGCGGTTCAACCCCAGCGCGATCGTGCTGGACCTTGGCCTGCCCGATCAGTCCGGCCTCTCCGTGCTGGACAGGCTCAAGCGTGAGGATGCGACACGCCACATCCCGATCCATGTCGTCTCCGCGAGCGACCATCAACAGACGGCGCTGTCGCTCGGTGCGATGGGCTATCTGGTCAAGCCCGTGAAGCGCGAGGATCTGGCGCACGCGCTCGAAGCATTGGAAGCGCAACTAACCCGCACGATGCGCCGCGTGCTGATCGTCGAGGATGATCCGGTGCAGCGCGATGCCGTGGGCAAGCTGCTCGCCGGGCCAGAGGTGGAGACGGTTGGCGCAGGCACCGCTGCCGAATGCCTCAAGCTGCTCAAGGAGCAGACGTTCGACTGCATGGTGCTCGATCTATCGCTGCCCGACGCTTCCGGCTTCTCGCTGCTCGAAACGCTCAGCGCGGGCGAGCACAGCTTCCCGCCAGTGATCGTCTATACCGGCCATGATCTTTCCAGCGAGGATGAGCAGCTGCTGCGCCGCTATTCCAGCTCGATCATCATCAAGGGCGCCAAATCGCCGGAGCGGCTGCTTGATGAGGTGACGTTGTTCCTCCATCAGGTGGTCTCGCAATTGCCCCCCGAGCAGCAAAAGATGATTCAGCAGGCCCGCAATCGCGATGCGGTGCTGGAGGGGCGGCGGATTTTGATCGTCGAGGATGACGTACGGAACGTCTATTCGCTCACCAACATCCTGGAGCCGCGCGGCGCCAATGTCGCCATCGCCCGCAACGGGCAGGAAGCGCTGGACGCCCTCGCAGGGTCGGCGGGCACGGCGGACGAGATCGATCTGGTGCTGATGGATGTGATGATGCCGGTGATGGATGGGCTGGACGCCACCCGCCACATCCGCCTCGATCCGCGCTGGACAAAGCTGCCCGTCATCATGCTCACCGCCAAGGCAATGCCGGACGATCAGGAACGATGTCTCGCGGCAGGCGCTAATGACTATATGGCCAAGCCTCTCGACGTCGATAAATTGCTCTCGCTGGTGCGCGTATGGATGCCACGCTGAACCCGCCGGTCAGCGAGCCGGTCGAAGATATCGAAATCCATCTGCTGCTGGAGGCGCTGTTCCGGCGCTATCATTATGATTTCCGCCATTATGCGCGGGCCTCCATCAAGCGCAGGCTGCGGCAGGCTTGCGTGCAGCTTGGCTATCCCAGCCTGTCTGCGTTGCAGGATGCGTTGCTCCACGATGAGAGTATCGTCTCGCGCCTGCTCGATTATCTCACCGTGCAGGTCAGCGAGATGTTCCGCGACCCGAGCTATTTCCGCGCGATCCGCGAGCAGGTGATCCCGCATTTACGCACCTATCCGTCGCTCAAATTCTGGATCGCCGGGTGCAGTGGCGGCGAAGAGCTCTATTCCTTTGCCATCCTGCTGCACGAAGAAGGCCTGCTGGATCGCACGATGCTCTACGCGACGGACATTAACCCGGCTGCCCTCGAGACCGCGAAGAAGGGCATTTACGCGCTGGATCGCCTGGCGGATTTCACCCGCAATCATCAGCGCTCGGGCGGCAAATCGTCGCTCTCGGACTATTATTCCACGGCCTATGGCAATGCAGTGTTCGACAAGCGCCTGCGCGCGCAGGTCGTCTTTTCCGATCATAGCCTGGTGACGGACGCGGTGTTCGCAGAGTGCCAGTTCGTCTCCTGCCGCAATGTGATGATCTACTTCGATCGCCCCCTGCAGGACCGCGCCATCGGCCTGTTCAAGGATTCGCTGAGCCGCCGCGGGTTTCTCGGCCTCGGCTCCAAGGAAACCCTGCGCTTCTCCAAGCACGCCAGTGCCTTCAGCGACTTTGTGCGGGAAGAAAAAATCTATCAGCGGCGTGAGCCATGACGGGCGAACGGCCAGAGGCAATCGTCATCGGTGCGTCGGCGGGCGCCGTGCAGGCGCTCTCACAGATCTTGCCGCGGCTGCCGGTCAGCTATCCGCTGCCGATCATCATCGTGGTGCATGTGCCGGCCACCCCCTCAGGACTGGTCGCCTTGTTCCGCACCAAATGCGAGATGCGTGTGCAAGAGCCAGAGGATAAGGAACCGATCCTGCCCGGCACGGTCTATTTTGCCCCGCCCGGCTATCATCTGCTGGTCGAGGCCGACCGCAGCTTTGCCTTGTCTTTGGATGAGCCGGTGCTCTTCTCCCGCCCCTCGATCGACATCTTGTTCGAGAGCGCGGCGGATAGCTACAGGAGCGCGCTCGTCGGCATCATATTGACTGGCGCAAATGAAGATGGCGCGGCGGGCGCGACCGCCATCGGCGCGGCTGGCGGCGCAGTCGTGGTGCAAGAGCCGGAGGGGGCTTTTGCGCGCGCCATGCCGAGCGCGGCGCTCGCACGCTGCCCTGCTGCGCAGGCATTGCCTCTTGAGAAGATTGCGGACTATCTGGTGCGCCTGGGAACATGATGACCATCTCGACCGAAACGACCCATTTTCTGATCGTCGACGACCTCGAGGAAAATCTCGTGGCGCTCGAGGCATTGCTCGCGCGCGACGGGCTTACATTCCTGCGCGCGCGCTCGGGCGAAGACGCACTGGAACTGCTACTGACGCACGAGATCGCGCTGGCGATGCTGGACGTGCAGATGCCGGGCATGGATGGGTTCGAGCTCGCCGAATATATGCGCGGCAATGAGCGGACGCGTCATGTGCCGATCATCTTCCTCACCGCCGGGTCTGCCGACACGCAGCGGCGTTTCCGTGGTTATGAGGCAGGCGCTGTCGATTTCATCCAGAAGCCGATCGAAGCGGATATCTTGCGCAGCAAAGCCAATATCTTTTTCGATCTGCACCAGCAGCGCCGCGAGATATTGAAGCAGCGGGATGCGCTGGCGGTTGGCAGCAAGGCACTCGCAGACGCGGCAGGCCAGCTCGAACTGCAGGTGCGCGAGCGAACCGCCGAGCTGGAAGATGCCCTCGCCCGCCTGCGCGCCGAGACGGCGGAACGAGAGCGGGCCGAAGCATCGCTGCGTCAAAGCCAGAAGATGGAAGCGGTCGGGCAATTGACCGGCGGTATCGCTCATGATTTCAACAATATGCTCACCGGCATCATGGGCTCGCTGGATCTTATGCGACGGCGCATCGCCATGCAGCGCTATGACGAGCTCGATCGCTTCATGGATGCGGCGACCACATCTGCCGAGCGGGCGGCTTCGCTCACCCATCGCCTGCTTGCTTTCTCGCGCCGCCAATCTCTCGACCTCCAGCCGCTGGAGATCAATGCGCTCGTCCAATCCATGTCGGAGCTTGTGGAACGCGCACTGCCAGAGCAGGTGACGCTGGACCTCGCACTGGCCCCCAACCTCCCCACCGCCCTTGCCGATGCGAACCAGCTTGAGAACGCCATTCTCAATCTCGCGCTGAATGCGCGCGACGCTATGCGCGAAGGCGGTAAACTCACGATCGCGACGCAGCGAGCTCATTTGCTCGCGCACGAGATCGACACCGCACCCGATCTGCCAGCTGGCGAATTCCTCATCGTGTCTGTGACAGATACAGGCACCGGCATGCCGCCAGACGTGCTTGAAAAAGTGTTCGACCCCTTCTTCACCACCAAGCCGGTAGGCGAAGGAACAGGCCTCGGCCTGTCGATGGTCTATGGCTTCGCTCAGCAGAGCGGCGGCGCGGTGACAATCGAAAGCGAGCAAGGGCGCGGCACCTGCGTCAAACTCTATTTGCCGATTACCGATGCCCTCACTGCACAACCTCCCGCCGAAACCGCCGCTGCACCCCGTGGAGCTGGCGAGCGGGTGCTCGTCGTCGAGGACGATCCAGCCGTTCGCATGCTCGTGCGTGAGGTGCTCGAAGAATTGCATTATGAAGCGATCGAGTTCGCCGATCCTGTTGACGCCGTGCCGCTGCTCGCCTCCAACATGCGGCTCGACCTGATGATATCGGACGTCGGCATGCCGGGCATGAACGGCCGCGATCTGGCCGATATTGCCCGCTCCCACCGGCCTGACCTGCCCATCCTGTTCATCACCGGCTATGCCGAACATGCAACGCTACGCGCAGGTTTTCTGGGCGAGAACATGACGATGATCACCAAGCCCTTCTCACTGGAAGCGCTGGCGGTGAAGATCAGCGAAGTGATCTAGGTCAGAGCGGCGAGTGTCAGACCTGAGCTAGCCCCGCAATGTCTGGGTCATTTCATCCACGATCTGAAACAGTGCCTCGCTGGTGCGCGCGGAAGGTTGCTGCGCCTGAAGCAGCCCGAGGAAAGGATCCTCGATTGGCTCCGCGCCGCTCAGCACCTCCAGGATCGCATGCCCGCAGAAGGGCGTATAGGCTTCCGCATAGCCGCCTTCATGCACGATCACGAGCCGACCGCCGCACAGGCGCTCCGCCAGGTCCATCATCGCTTTGGTCATGGCGCGATAGCTATCCGAGTGCAGCAGCATCCGCGCGAGCGGATCGACCGCACTGGCGTCAAGCCCACTCGCCACGATGATGAGATCGGGGCGATAGTCCTCGATCGCGGGCACAACGATCTGCTCTACGGCCCGGAGATAGGCATCATGCCCGCAGCCGCTGGGCAGCGGGATATTGACATTATACGCAGCGCCTTTGCCCTCCCCCCGGTCCTCCAGCCCCGCATAGCCGGGCGGGAAGCAATTTTCCTGATGAAGCGAAATCGTCAGGACATCATCGCGATCATAATAGATTTCCTGCGTGCCATTGCCATGATGCACGTCCCAATCGACCACGACGACCCGGCCAAGAGGATGGCGCGCCCGCGCTGCCTCTATGGCAATGGGAATGTTGGCGAGCAGACAGAAGCCCATTGACCGATCGCGGCGGCAATGATGCCCGGCAGGGCGGCAAAGCGCATAGGCGTTTGGCGCTTCGCCTGACACCACGGCATCGACCGCCGCAATAGCGAGGCCAGTGGAGAGGGCCGCGATCTCAAACCCACCCTGCGAAAAGGGCGCAAAATCGCCAATATCGCCGCCGCCTGCGTCACTCACCGCTTTGAACTGGTCGAGATAAGCGGCTGGATGAATAGCCAGCATCTGCTCACGCGTTGCGGGCGCTGCAGAGCGGATATCGAGGTGCGCAGCCAGCCCGGATGCGTGCACGAGGTTGAGAATGCGTCGCTTTGAGGCGGGCGTGTCAGCAGGCCCACCACCCGACGGGGGCTCGATCCAGCCACCCACGGGCATGACGAGGGCCTGGACGCCGGTGCTGTGCCAGAAGGTGCGTTCGTCGGTGTAGAGGCGTGTCATGCTCGTTCGTTCCTTCAAGGGTCGATTGATCTTGCCAGTCCTGCCGCGCAATTTTAATGTCTCAGCGTGCCAAATATTTGCATGGTTTTGCCATGACGGCTGTGACACCTTGGCCATGCTTAAGAGCCGATGACCGGCATTCGGCAGAAAGGGTGCCATGACGCGCGCGCTTCATTCGCTGAACGAATTCGAGACGGCGCTTAATGCGCGCTATGCGGCCTTTTCCGTGCAACCCACCGGATTGGCCACAAGCGCAATGGGCCGCATAAGAGACAGCCGGACGCTCAACTTCGAACTGGCCGAGATTGCCGTGTCCGGGGTGACCAGCCACCGCGCGCCACTGCCAACGGCGATGCAGGACCGGATGCACCTGCTGATGTGTCGGCAGGGTGGTCTGCGGATCAGCTATGCACAAAGCCACATCGAGCTCACCCCGGGCGATGCTGTCATGCTCGATTCATCCCAAGCCTATGTCATCGATGTTGCAGGAGAATGCTCGGCCCGCACGATCGAGATGATGCGCAGCAACTTCTCAGACCGCAATTGCCCGACGGACGCCCTATGCGGACGGCGCTATCGCCGCGATGATGGCATGGTGCGCATCCTCACGAGCATCGTGGACAATCTCGCCGATGATCCCGGCGCCTTCCTGGGTGATGAGCATGAACTCGTGCAGGATATGCTGACCCGCTTACTCATCAATGCGCGGCAGGATGGCGGGCAGCAGACGGTCGAAAAGCAGACCGGACGGCATCCCGAAGCGCAGATCCTGGACAAAATGCGCCGCTGGATTTCATCCTATCCCGAGAAAAGCGAACTATCTCCGGACATGCTGGCCACGCAATTCGGCATGTCACGCCGCAGTCTCTACCGCATCTTCACGCAAGCCGGAACAACGCCCGCCCAATGGCTTTGGCGCGCCAAACTTGATCATGGGCACGCCATGCTGGTCGATCCCGCCTATTGCCGCATGTCCGTCGGTGCGGTCGCCTACCAATGCGGATTTCAGGAACCAAGCCACTTTTCACGCGCGTTCAAGAAGCGTTTTGGAGCGTCGCCCCGTACGTTAAGACAGCGGTGAGTTGGTGAAATCTAGGCTTTTTCGAGGCAGCCATCAAGAAGAGGCGCCGATGCATCACTGCCACCATGCCCGACGGCTATGAGAAGAACCTCGGGCCGACAACCGATCGCTTCAACATTACTGACGGATCGTCGCCGAGCTCAAAAACGGCAAGACCGAGGTGGTTGGGGCCACACCCCGTTCGCGGGCAGAGGCGCGGCGCAATATGCGTCAGCCAAGGGGCTACGGATACGCAGAAGTGGAAGAGCTTCGCTTTTGAAATCGCCGAGCTTGCCGAAAACCCCAGCCTGACGCTTTCCGCTGCCTCAGCCGCAGAAATCCGAACATTCGAGCCCCTCTTCCCTCGCAGAGCATCGCGCAGTAACGTGCGCGGCTAAGTCGGGCTAACCGGCGCTGGAGAGTATTCATGGCAGGCGGCTATCAGACCCTTGCAACCAAGGACCTGCCCAAGGGCAGCAAGGTAGAGCTGTGGAACGCGTTTGGCAGCGAAACACTGTCTGAAATGAGTGTCGATCCGGATGATTCTGAAACATTCAACGCGCGTCTCTCCCGCCTGCAGATTGCCGATATGGGCGTGGTGTGGATGGAGACGACCGCCGCGACGGCGCGCCGCAAATCACCCGACATAGGCTCCTGGGCGGCGGGTGCGGGCGAAGCATTTCTGCTGACCGTTCAGGAGCTTGGCCAGAGCGCTCTCGATCATAATGGCCATGGCGGCGGGCTTTTGCCGGGTGATATGATCTTGCGCGGCGGCGGTCGTCCCTGGACCACGCGCTCTTGTGGACGAATGAGCACAGTGACGCTCAAGATCCCCAGGATCCGACTGCAGGATAAGATCAGCGACCCGGATCGACTGGCAGGCCTTATATTTTCGGGACAGGAATCCCGCGTGCGCATGGCCGTATCGATCATCTTGTCGATCAAACGCTCACTGGCCGACACGCCGGAAGCGGGATGGGACGATGCCGTCGTCGATGTCGTCCTTGAGACGCTTTCGCTCGCTTGCAAGCCTGCCCTGAGCGGCGAAACTGAGCATTGGTCCCGTGACCCTGTGAGCCGCAGCAAATGGCGGGACATTTGCGATCATGTCGAGCGGCACCTGGATGATCCGGACTTGTCTGTGGCCTCGATTGCGCAAGCAACTGGTCAGAGCGTGCGCTCCCTCCAGCGCCTGTTTGTTACGGGCGGCAAGACCTCGAGTCGCTTCATCCTGGAGCGCAGGCTGGAGCGCGCGGCTTTGTATATGCGCGACACGGGCGCTGGACCGCGCTCGATCACGGACATCGCTTTCTCTGTTGGTTTCAACGATCTGAGCTATTTCAGCCGCGCTTTTGCGGAGCGTTTCGGCATGTCGCCCCGGTCATTTCGCGGGACGCTCTCCTAAGGGCGCCACATTTCAATATTGGCGCGATAGTCCAACTCTTGTCGCTCCAGTGCGAGCAGGCTCGTGCCGCCGCCATTAACATCCCTCTCACAAGAGATTGGCCAACGGGCTGCCGGGTGATCGCCAAGAGCGCGACGCACCAGTGCTTTGCGCGCGCATCAACGAGGCTCCGTCTCTTGGAAGAAAGAATATCCAGACCCCGGCAACGATCGGGAGACTGGACCAGGAGTGGAGACAAGAAATGGCACTTAAGACCTCTCTGATCGGAGCAAGCCGCCCAGCCCTCATCGCCCATCTGGCGATGCTGCTCGCGGCGCCCGCCCTTGCGCAGACCCAGACGCCCACCGCGCAACCACAGGAATCCACAACATCCAGCGCAGACGCGACGAACGGCGATATCGTCGTCACGGCCCAGTTCCGCAGTCAGCGCCTTCAGGATACGCCGATCGCCATTTCCGCCATGAGCGGAGACATGCTGGAGAGCAAAAGCGCCTCGGACATTGTGAGCGCATCGACCTCCGTGCCGAACGTGAACCTCTCGCGCGGGCAAGGCGGCTTCGGGCAATTCGCAAGCATCTTCATCCGCGGTGTCGGCCAGGGCGATATTCATTTCGCGGTTGAGCCGGGCGTCGGCATGTATCTCGACGATGTCTATTATGGCGTCATGTCGGGCGCGGTCTTTCAGCTGCTCGATACAGAACGGGTGGAAGTCTCGCGCGGCCCGCAAGGCACCCTGTCCGGCAAAAACTCGCTCGGCGGATCGATCAAGCTCTATTCAAAAAAGCCCGGCCCTCATCCGGATGCCTATGTTGAAGTGACGGGCGGCGGGCGCAATCTCATTGGAGGCCGCGCAGCCTCCAATCTCACGCTGGTCGATGACAAGCTGTACGCACGCATCTCCGTCGCTGGCCGCCGCCGTGATGGCTATCTTCAGCGGCTTGATTATGGTTGCGTGACCGGCAGCACGACCAGCACGGGGCGCACCGGCCCGTCATGCGTGCTCGGTACGCAGGGTGGCGAAGAGGTCTGGTCCGCGCGCGCTGCCGTGCGCTGGCTGCCGACTGAAGGCATTGAGAATAACCTCATCGTCGACATCATTCGCGATACGTCCGAGAATCCTGCGCAAAAGACGGTCGTGCAAGGTGCAAGCTGGGCGGGAAGGGCAAACTATATCACCGGCCCAACCGACTATACCAATTATGAAAATTATGTCAGCCGGCCAACCTCGCCTGTCGCCGCGCCCGCCTATAACCTGTCGCCAGATAGCACCCTGTCCGGCAAGGGTATCTCGAATATCCTGACGATCGATCTGGCCGATAAGGTCACGCTGACCTCAATCACGGCCTATCGCACCTCCTCGGTCAATCTCTCCGCACAGTTCGACCAGACGCCCGCCAGCCTCAATGAACAGAGCTGGCATCTGGCGCACAAGCAGTTCACGCAGGAGCTGCGTCTGGCCGGTCAAATCGGTTCGCTGATCGATTGGGTCGTGGGCGGCTATTATTATCATGCAACGGGCGTATCTGAAGGGCGCGTGACGATTGCAGGGGGCCTTGCTCCGGGTGGCGGCGGCGTCAACCTGGATACCGTGTTCCGCGATCCGGTGAAAACCGTTTCCAAATCTGCTTTCGCCCATGCGGAAATCCATGCAACGGACCGGCTCACGCTCACGGTTGGCGGGCGCTATACCGATGACCGCAAGGACTTCACCTTCAATCGCTACGATGCCTATGGTCGGCCACACCCCACGCTGGGGTCGCTTCTCAACCTGACGCGCACCTTTGCAGGTGACAGGTTCGATTATCGCATCAACGCCAATTACAAATTCTCCGAGGCATTCATGGCTTATGGTCAGGTGTCCACGGGGTATAAAGGCGGCGGCATCAACCCGCGCCCATTCGTGGCATCGCAGGCGCTTCCGTTCGAGCCTGAGACGCTCACCACTTACGAGATTGGCTTCAAGAGTTCGCTGCTGGATCGTCTGATCACGTTCAACGCGGCAGGCTTTTACAGCAAGTATAAGAACCTGCAGGGCACCTTGTTGCGCTGTGACAGCATTTCACCAAGCGCTGGCTTCCCGTGCACGCAAACGACCAATATTGGCGATGCCAATATCAAGGGCGCTGAAGCGGAAATTACAATTAGGCCTGCCGGTGGATTTTCGCTCGATGCGTCGCTCGGCTATCTCGACTTTGAATATGAGCGGGTAACGCCAACCTCGGGTGTCACGCTTGCGATGACCTCCATCTACACACCGAAATGGACGGCGTCTGGCGGCATGCAGTATAAGGCTGCGCTGGGCGATTGGGGTTTCATCACGCCGCGCGTCGATGTCACGCATCGCTCCAGTGTGCAGACGGAAAGTGTCAATTCCGCCGTTACGCAACTCCCCGCGCTCACGCTGGCCAATGCGCGCCTGACGTGGGAAAACAGCAGCGAGGATTGGTCTGTGACCCTGTCCGCGACCAATCTGTTCGATAAATTCTATTACGAATCCTACGCCGCGCGGGCGAACGCGCCTTACTTCACAGCATCGGCACGCCTGGGCCAGCCGCGCCAGTGGCAGGTAACCGTAAAGCGCACCTTCTAAACCGACACCATGATCGCAAAATCGGAGCTTATGATGACCACCCAAAGCCTTCAGCAGAAGATCGACAGCCATGGCGGCGCCCTCGAGATGCTGAGGACGTCTCAAACCGGCCCTTATGCCTATCCAATCCCGGCGGAATTCTCCAACTGGCGCGATGAGCAGCGGGCCTGGCGCGATGGCGTGGCCCTGATGGACCAATCCTACCACATGACGGATTTGTATGTGGAAGGGCCGGACGTGCATCGTTTCGTGTCGTCGCTTGCAGTCAACAGCTTCAAGGGCTTTGGCGACAATAAGGCCAAGCAGTTCATCGCTTGCGGCCCGAGCGGTCACCTGATTGGCGATATGATCATCTTCGGGCTGGGCGATGAACTGGTGAACATCGTTGGTCGCCCAACCGTTGCAAACTGGGTTGAATATCATGCTGCAACGGGTGGGTTTGATGTCCGGGTAGATCGGGACGAGCGCACGCTCAACAATATCAAGCCGCGCAAGACCTTCCGCTTCGAAATTCAGGGCCCGAAGGCTTGGGCGCTGCTTGAGAAGCTAAACGGCGGGCCGATCGACCAACCGCGCTTCTTCCAGATGGGCAAATTGCAGGTCGCTGCGCGTGAATTGCGCTCGCTCCGCCACGGCATGGGCGGCGCGGCAGGTCTGGAGTTTTGGGGTCCGGTCGAGTGGGGGCCGGAAGTGAAAGCCGCGATCCTCGAAGCCGGCAAGGAATTCGATCTGCGGCAAGTCGGCGCGCGCGCCTATTCAAGCGCAGCGGTGGATTCGGGCTGGCTGCCATGCCCCATGCCCGCCATTTACAGCGGCGAGGAAACCCGCGGCTATCGTGAATGGCTCAGCGCGAGCAGCTTTGATGGGATTGCCTCGCTTGGCGGCAGCTTTGTTGGCAAGAGCATCGAGGATTATTATCTCACCCCATGGGATGTGGATTACGGCCGCCTTATCAAGTTCGACCATGATTTCATTGGTCGCGAAGCGCTTGAGACGATGGTTGATGGCCCCCACCGCCAGAAGGTCTCGCTCGTCTGGCACCCTGATGATGTGACGGCAGTGCTCAGCAGCCAGATGCGGCCGGGCGAAAATGGCAAATATATGGAAATGCCAACGCCCCACTATTCCAGCTACCCCTATGACTCGGTGTTCGATGCCAAGGGTCAGCAGGTCGGCTTCTCCAGCTATGCTGCGTTTTTGGCACCAGACAGTGCGTGGGTTTCGCTCGCCATCGTGGACGAGGCATCCGCCAGGCAGGGCACGGAACTCACGATTCTGTGGGGTGAGCCTGATGGCGGATCGAACCGTCCGACCGTGGAACGCCATGTGCAGAAGGAAATTCGCGCGACCGTTTCGGGCTGGCCTTTCTCCGCGCAGGCACAATCGGGCTACCGCCCCGCATGATGGATAAGCGCCGCTCAGGGAGTCTACGCAATGATTGAACGATCGGTTCGATATGAGGGTGGATGCCTGTGCGGCGCAATCCTTTACGAGCTGACAGGGCCCAAATATGATTTGCTGGGTCTGCAATGACTGACTTGGCCTCCGCCCCACACGCCGCATCAGGCGCACCGGTGCCAACCTCTTTCTCCAAACTGCTGGATCAGCGTCCGGTCAGGATGGCTCAGTGGATTATCCTTGCCTGCGTTCTGTTCGTGCTGGTGATCGATGGCATTGATATCCAGCTGCTCGGGCTTGTCGGGCCGGTCATCATTGCGGAGTGGGACATTGATCGGGCCGCCTTTGGCCCGGCGCTCGCAGCAGCCCTTGTTGGTATGTCGCTCGGCGCCAGCATCGGCGGATTGATTGGCGATCGCATTGGCCGTCGCCGCGCGCTGCTGTTCGCGACAGCTCTGTTCGGCCTCACCACCATCGGCGCCGCCTTTGCCACGGACGTGGTCAGCATGACGATCCTGCGGCTGATGAGCGGGCTTGGCTTTGGCGCCGCCGGGCCAAACGGTCTGGCGCTCGCGAGCGAGTGGTTGCCCGAGCGTTATCGGGCGCAAGCGATCAGCCTGCTCTCGATCGGCACGCCAGCGGGCGGCATGATCGGCGCGACGCTTGTGGCGTTCACGCTCCCGGCGCATGGCTGGCAGGGCAGCTTCATTCTGTGCGGCGCCCTTACGCTCGCCCTGTGCTGCCTCATGCCCTTCTTCCTCAAGGAATCGCCCAGCTACCTCCTGTCCAAGGGCCGTCAGGCCGAGGCTGAGCGCGCCGCCACGCAGGCGCTTGGCGAGCCGGTCATATTGCTGCCGGAAGAGGTCGCCATTCAGGCTGACAATGGCAAAGGCGGCACCGGCATTCTGAGCGCGGGCAACCGGCGGTTGAGCCTCGGCAGCGGCACCGCATTCTTCGCAGCCTCGGTCATCTCCTATGCCTTTGCGGCCTGGACGACGGTGCTGCTCACCTCTGTCGGCTTCACCCTGAATGAAGCACTGCGCGCCAGCTTCGCATTCAATCTGGCTGCGGTCGGCATCGCTCTGGCAGCAGGCTATCTCGTCCGACGGCTCGGATCGCGGCTCATGTTACAGATCAGCGGCGGCGGACTCCTTCTCCTGATCGCTTCACTGGCTGTTTTCATTGAACAAATATCCGTAGCACCGAACCCCGCAGAGCAGCTTGTCGTTGTGTTGTTCATCGGCTGCATCGGTGGTCTCGCTGGGGCTGCGATGGCATCCATCTATGCGGTGATGGCTTTTGGCTACGCCGCCGCCTGCCGCGCATCCGGCATCGGTTTTGGCATGATGCTCGGCCGCGCCGGTGGCATCCTCACCTCGCTGATCGGGGGCTATCTGATTGGCCCGCAGACCGGAGCATCTCCGCTGATGTTCTTCGCTGTGCTCGCCGTCAATGCCGCCCTCATCATCGCAACGGCCTTCCAGATCGATCGCCATATCCCCAGCAGCCGGGCGCGGCAGCGTGCGCCATCAGTCACCATGTCCCAGCCTTAAGGAGCATTGCAATGTATCCATTCAAAGACGGCTGTTTCGCGCCGCGCAATGGCTGGTATGTTGCGGCGTTCATTCATGAGGTGCAGCGTGAGCTGCTCTCGCGCTGGATATTGAACGAGCCGGTCGTGCTCTACCGGACTGAAGCGGGGGAGCCCGTCGCGCTGGATGGCCGCTGCCCACATCGGCACTTCCCCCTCGGCAAAAGCTGCTTGCGGGGCGATGAAATCCAGTGCGGTTATCACGGCATCACCTTCGGCCCGGACGGCAATTGCACAAAGGTGCCGTCCCAGACCCATATTCCTAAAAGCTACAAGGTGAAGAAATATCCGCTGGTCGAGCATGGCATGTGGGTGTTCATTTGGCCGGGCGATCCTGACAAGGCAGATACAACCCTATTGCCCGATCTCGCTGCGGCGGGTTGGAATGAGCCCGGCTTCCGCTTTGAGCCATTTTATGCAGTGGAAGTCGAAGGGCGCTACCAGCTCCTGAACGATAACCTTCTCGATCTCACGCACCTGGCCTTTCTTCACGGCACGAGCATCGGCGTGGAAGGCAATGCATCAGCGCCCGAGGAGAGAGAAGAATTTGAGCATGTGATGAAAAGCCGCCGGTACATGAAGAATGTTCCGATGATGGCGTCACATCAAGGCCGGTTCGGCTATGATGGCCCAGTCGATCGGGTGTCAGGCATGGATTTCTATCTGCCGGGATTCCACGCCGGGCTCGATGAAACACAGATCCCGGAGGACCATGAAACGCGCGGCGGCGAGAAACTGACCGTGCATCGCGTGTTCCATGCGGTCACACCGGGCAAGCTTAAGAGCTGCAATTACTTCTTCGGCATGGGTGGCCTGATGACGGACGAGGATTTTGCACACGCAAAAGTCTATCTCGAGCCCGTCATCGCAGAAGATGCCATGGCGACGCGTGAGATTGAAGAAATCCTCTCAACACTCGACTATATGCCCGACGAGTTGATGCTGAAAAGTGATGCGAGCGCGGTGCAGGGCCGTCGCAATTTGCAGGCCATGATGGACCTAGAATGACGGGTGACTAACGGTCGTTGGCTGCATCCACACAGGCTAGTTCAGCGAACAGAGCTGACATTCGACGATTAAATCGTCCTCCTGCTAGCTTGCCATTCATCAATCTCAATCTGGCTTGTCGAGACCGAGAAGCCGGTTAGGAATCAGATTTTCCGCTTGTTCCAATAGAGTCAGTGCGTCTTCGACATTAGTAACGAAGGGCAGTGCCATTCTGCTTGGATGCCGGAGATGTAGTGATCACCCGTCAAATCCGGAAGCTTGCGTCTGGCTCCTTCATATTGGGAAATTCACTCCATATGCACTCTGGCAGCATTCTGCCAATTTGCGATATATCTCGCGGGAAATTATGCCATTCTCGCTCAGGAGGAATAGATGACCAATCCTGGGCCAACGGAAGTTGGAACGCTAATCGACCGCCTTCCACTTCGAGGGCCATTGCTGCGGGTGCCGCTACTTTGCGTTTTGCTGATGTTCGTCGAAGGCATAGACGCGTTTGGACTTGGTTTTATCAGCCCGTACCTGAGCAAGGCCCTAGCCCTATCGGCTGACCAGATGGGGCTGATTTTCACAAGCACTGTCGTCGCATCATTGATCGGAGCGACGGTCATCGCTCCGCTATCCGACCGCTTTGGCCGCCGCAGACTACTTCTGTTATCGTCAGGCATCATGGTTCCAACCACCTTGATGACGGCGCACGCGCCCAATTTTGAGACGCTGCTCGTTGTGCGCTTCGTGATCGGCATGACTTTCGGAGCGGCCCTGCCAGCTGCGATTGCCCTCGTGGCGGATTACGCGCCGGAGCGGCGAAAGGCATCTCTGCTCATGCTGCTGAACGCTGGCATCGGTGGTGGCGTGGTGCTTGCAGGCTACTGCGCGGCAGGAATGATTCCGGTTTTTGGCTGGCGCTCATTATTGTATGCCAGCGCCTGTGTTTCCGCGCTTGCGGCTTTGCTCGCCTGGCTGTGGTTGCCGGAATCACTACAATTCCTCATTCGGTCTGGGAGGCAGAAAGACGCACTCGTCTTACTGCGCGAGACCGCAGTTGAGCCAATGCCGACTCGTTTGTTTTGCGAACAACAGCATCATGCCAGCAAGGCGAGCCCCAGCGCGCTGTTCGTGGCCGGCAATTTGACCACGACTGTCTTGCTGTGGATGCTCGTCTCGTTCACCTATGTCACGGTTAACTTCGTAAGTTACTGGCTGCCAACGGTCATGCTAGATGCAGGCGCTGACATCACAATTGCTGGCATAGCAATTTCGACCGGCAAGCTTTGCGGCATTGCTGGCATTTTCCTGATCGGCTGGATAGCCGACCGCTACGGGCTGACCCGTGTAGCCACGATCAATTTCATCGCCACCGGACTGCTCGTAATCGCTATCGCGGCCAGCCCATCACCCGCGATTGCCATCATGTTGCTGATCGCGGCATTGAGCCTTGATGGCGGTAATGTTTCAGCAGGACAAGCGTTCATCGCAACCTCCTATCCTTCGCAGCTGCGCGCGACTGCCTTCGGTTGGGTGAGTGGCTTTGCCCGTCTTGTTGGTGGCGGAATTGGAACCCTGGCTGGCGCCCGGATCGTTGAGGTTGGGTGGAAATTTGATCGTATCGCGCTGGTTATGGGCTTCACTTTCCTGGCTAATGCGGCGATCGTCCATTTCCTGCGGTCGCGCAGCACGTCCATGGCGACAAGAGCGCCTTCTGTGAAAGCAGGTGCGCAGACTTGCAAAGGCTGACACATTGGAGGCGCTTTAAACGTGCCAGTGCTAAATCTGGACGCGACGTCAATTAAGCACCTCTCATCTACGCTGTTGAAGATGGCGGGCTAATGGCGCCGACGTGAAGGCACGACTATTCCGTTTAGCTGTGCGATCCAAGACATGGCGCATCTAGAAATTGGAAGTGGAGATGAGATCGACAGCTATGGCATACACTCAATAAAGCAGAATCGCCGTCGTTAACATTTGAAATTGTTGGCTTAAGGTCATCTCGCTCACGCAGCATAGAAGGCGTGCGACGTGACCTCTCAGTCGTCCACCGTGCGTCGCAACCATGCCGAGTTGTGAGGTGGCAAGCACTCTAACAACATCCAGTGAAATTGGGTTTGGATGGGTCGTGCTGAATGAACCATTTGGGCGCCTCGCAAGCTAACAATTTTTTGCGCGCACCTTGCTGCACTGCAGCAAATAAGGCAGTTTGGACCAACTTTTCCGGTTATTGAGTCAGTATGGCTTGGCGTCATCTCGGTTACCATCCGTTGGCAACCGCGTTCCAGCAGAGAAGATCAGGCAGTCGCCCTTCGGCCTCCTAGGAACCGGTGCACCACCCAGGGAGGTACCGAACATGAAACTAATAAAGAACTTGCTAACCTGCGCTTCGGGCGCAGCTATACTTTGGTCAGCCCATGCCCAAGCCCAGGAAACTGTTGGAGCTGGAACTGCAGCCAGCGAACAGGAAACCGTGCGTGATGACACTGCGCTTCAGGCAATTGTGGTTACGGGCCAGCGGCCTGGCATCACCAATATCCGCCCTACAGCCACAGTATCCGGGCTCGACCAGAATCTGGTCGATATTCCGCGGTCAGTCACGACGGTCGATTCCGCTCTGCTCAAGGACATTCAGGTCCGCTCCATCCACGATCTTACTGCTGTCGCGCCTGGCACCTACACTGCCGCCTATTTCGGCGTAGCGGGTGCCGTTCAGGTGCGCGGCAACGTCGCTGACAGCTATTATCGTGGTTTCAAGGGGATCAACAATCTAGGCTATTACGAGACCCCGACCGAAAGCATCAGCGGGCTCGAGCTGGTTCGCGGCCCCGTCAGCCCTAATTATGGCGCTGGCAAAATCGGCGGCATGCTAAACCTGACACCGAAAACCGACATCGCTACGTCGCTCAAGGGCACATTGTCGCCCAAAGGCCTCATCACATTGCAGATCGGCTCCTACGGCGAACGCAAAGCGACGGTAGAAGGTGGCGTACCATTCCGCATCGGCGATCTGGACGCTGCTATTTACGCCTATGCATATTACAATAACTCAGACAGCTACTTCCGCCATTTTAGCCCGGACGATAAGGAAGTGCAGCTGGGCTACGCCATGGATCTGGGCGGCGGCACGGAGTTCACAATCGGCGGTCGCTATCTCGATCAAGCCGGACACCTGGCTTCTCCCGGTTGGAACCGTCTGACCCAGGAGCTCATCGACAACGGTACTTATATGGCCGGTCGCCCGCTCGTATCGCTTGCTGCACCGGGCGCGCAGACGCTCTTTCCCGCGCAACTTAATCCGGTTATCAACACGCTACGACAGGGTTCAAGCTTTAGTGCGCCCTTGCCGCGAGGCACGATCAGCGACCTCACCCGGCTTGACCCAAGCACTGTGCGGCTCGTCAAACTGTCGCGCCGCAACATCAATACCTCGGCGCTCGACTTCAATGATAACAAGGTCTTCACTGCCTATTTCGACCTGATCCACACGTTCGACAGCGGCGACCAGGTAAAGCTGCAGGGGTTTTACGAGCATCTTGAGAACGACATGTTCAGCGCCGCTGGTTCAGCCACCGCAGCGGATGGTGATGTCAAAGAAGGCCGCCTGTCCTACTTCTTCAAAAGGGATTTGGGCTCTGGTTTCGCTGTGCAGGCGATCGCTGGTGTCAGTTATCGCGATTATGAGATTCGCGACCTTCAGAATTACGGTCGCCGCTTTGTGATCTGGGATCGTGCCGATCTTTCTGCCGAACCGACGCCAGACATGATCATCAACAACCAGTATCTCAATCCGTTGGGGCCTGTCTGGGACTTTGATTACTCCAGCAAGATCAAGAATGTCGGCGCTTTCCTCAATGGTGATATCACGCTGTTCAAGAACGCCCACATTCAGGGCGGTTTGCGTTGGGACGATTATAATATCCGCTCCCGCAACGACGGCCTGACCACTTTCGGTGGTGCGCTGGGCACAGATTATTTTGGGGCGGCCTCGCCAATCAGTTGGCAGGCAAGCGTCAACTACTCATTCCCCTTTGGTCTGGTGCCTTATGCAACTTACGCCAAGACCCGCAGCCTTGAAACTAACAAGGGCGGCGGCATCGATCCGGCTCTGATCATCGGCAAGCGCTTCCTCTCGCCTTCCGAGCTTCAGGAGGTGGGATTGAAGGGCTCGACGATGGGCGGCAAGCTGTTCTTCAGCTTGGCTGGCTACAAGATGAAGCGCCAGCAGCGCGACGCCTTGTCCGGCTCGTTGAACGAAGCGCGCAGCAAGGGCATCGAGGCCGAACTCAGGGTGCAGGTAACGAATGAGTTCAGCTTGCTGGCCGTTGGCGCGATCCAGGAAACCAAGCGGATCGGCGGGGCTACGATCCTCATGAACAGCGCGCAACTCGGACGTCCCGGCCAAGAT